>JANQIV010000231.1 GCA_028282005.1 Melioribacteraceae bacterium
GTAAATGAGTAATTTACTAAATTAGTATTAACAAATCTTTACCGCAATGTTTTTATACTCGTTGTTACAGTCATAAAAAGTTGAATGAAAAGCAGTGACTTAACTTTTGTAACCACTGCTTTTCGTAATTAGGTGAGAAAAATAATGTAAACTAAAATTCTGTTTCAAAACCAAAGTAGATTCTGCGGGGTAATTGTGGCCCGTAAACATAAGCTGGATCCCTATCTGCTCCCATACCTAAATCTTCCTGGTACGAATCGAACAAGTTTTTTATTCCCAAAGTAATTTTACCGCCAAAGTAATCAAATGCAGGGAGTTTATATGAGAGACCAAAATCAAACTCTAAAAAAGTCTCATCCGGTTCAAGAATTTGCTCAATCGCCTCGTTTGGTACAACCATTTTTCCTGTGTACCTCATTGAAGAAAATAGATTCACTCTTTCGTTCGGGTCGTATGAGATTCTTAAAAAGCCATATTCGTCCGGAGTCCTAAGAAATTTATCGGTAAGTTGTCCATCAAAAATTTCTTGTTGAGAATCGAACTTACTGCTTTTGTAAGTAAAACCGGCTCTAATTTCAACTTCTTGAACAGGCTTAATTCCCATATCAATTTCAAAGCCTTTTACTTCAGCACCATCGGTATTAACTCTTTCCCAAATGGAAAGCCCATCCGCAGTTTCAGTTAATGGTTGGGTAGTGAAAGCATCATCTAAATCTGTGTAAAAACCTGTTACGCCAAATAATACTGCAACATCACCAATAAAATTTTGAAATTCAATTCCACCGGATATTGATTTACTACTTTCTTCTTTTAAATCTGAATTATTGCGGACTACTCGCTGGTCTCCGCCAAGTGCTTCAATGTGTAAATCTTCATCAAAAGTTTGAGGTGCTTTAAAGCCAGTTGTAAAAGATGCTCTTAAATCAAGACCTTCAGTAATTTCATATTTCATATTGAGTCTTGGACTGATAACCGGATCACTTAATTTTGAATGCTTGTCTAACCTGGCACCTAAAATTATATTTAAGCGATTATTCATAAATGAAATATCATCTTGGATATAAGCACCAAAATTAGTGTTGGTTTCATCAATATGATATCTCGCATCTTTAACTGAATTGTCTGTTAAGTCATCAGCATAATATTCAAATCCTGCAGTTAGCTTTTGGTTTCCCAAAACCAAGTTTGTTCTTCCGCCAAAGCTCTGGGTAAAACTTTCAGCCAAGCCATAAAAATCTAGTGCAGCTAATCTTTCAGTTTCTGAGATATTACCGTCGCCATCATCATCTACTAATCCACCGTAGTATGATTCTCTGTCCACTTTACTGAAAGAATAAAACATACTGTAATCAAAAGTGTTTTCAAGTGAATGCTCCCACTTTATTTTACCACCCCATCGAAGATGGTCGAGCCATTCAGCAATATCTGCTTCGTGCTGAGGTAAATCGAAGTCATTCCCACCGCGTCTGTCTTCATGTATTCTGTGTGCATTAATATTTAACTGTTGGTTTACACCCGGCTTAAAGAATAAATTAAATCCAACTGTTTCGTCTGTCAAAACACCTATCTCGGAAAATCCGTCACCATTTCTATCATAAGCAGAACGGTTTCTTGCAGAGCCATAAACAAAAGCACCAGTTTTACCATTATTTGAAACTAATTCCGACATAACTCCTAGTTTGTTTTCAAAATTGCCCTCAAGCGATTGCCCCTGGTAATTTACTTTTGTCCTGTTTATTTGCGGCTTTTGCGAAATAATATTTATTGTACCGGCAATAGCTCCTCCGCCATACAGCGCTGAACCGCCACCTTTCACAACTTCAAGCTGGCCTATCATTTCCTGAGGGAATTGTTCCAGAGCATATACTCCCGCAAGCGAACTAACAACAGGATCGCCGTCAATTAATACTTGTGAATACTTTCCGTCAAACCCAAGTATCCTAACTTGAGTAAAATTACAATTTTGACAATTGTTCTCAACTCTTACTCCTGTCTGTAATCCAAGTGCTTCAGCAAGATTTGAAGACTTTGTTTGTTCGATTAATTTCCTCGGAATTACTTCTGTTTTTACTGGCGATTCTTCATACAAATATTGAGTTGCTGTACCGGTTATTACCACTGTCCCGGTTTCATAAAAAGCAGCTCTAAGTTGGAAATCTACTTTTGTAGTTTTGTTTGCAGTAACTTCAATAGTTTTTATCACCGACTCAAAACCTACAATAGAGGCAATGATTCTATATTGACCTACTGCTACATTTTTGATTTCGAATTCACCATTCTCAATAGTAGCAGTTCCAAGAGTCGTATTTTGCAAAAAAACATTTACGCCAATCAGACTCTCACCGTTTGAATCAATTACTCGACCTTCAATTGTTCCATTTGCAATAACAGACTTTTTGTCCGATTTTTCGGTAGAAAAAATCGTTCCGGTTAACAAAACAATAATTATCAATAGTGTATTTAGGTATTTCATTTTTCTTCCTTTATTCTTTTTTAATTATCATCTCGAATCTCGACAAGAGTCGAGGTGAGAAATCTTCAGATTTTAGAAATAAGATTTCTCAGTCGCTTAGCTCTTTCGAAATGACACAACCTGACGAGCTTGTAACTTTACAAACTTTTCAACCTGTAACCAACAAATAAACCTGTGCTGTGAAGTAACAAACAATTACACCAAGAATAACCGGTAGAATTGTTGAAACAATCGTCCACTTCCAGCTTCCTGTTTCTTTATAAATTGTATAAATTGTTGTTGAACACGGATTATGCAATAAGCTGAACAACATTAAATTCATTCCGGTCAATAATGTCCACCCACCGGATTGTAAAATATTTGCTGTATCACTAATCGAATCGAGTTCAAACATTACTCCCGCACCTTCGCCGACACCTGTCATTCCGACACTCATTACTGTTAACATTAATATCGTTGGAATCACAATTTCATTTGCGGGTATCGCAATTATGTATGCTAGCAATATTACTCCGTTAAGCCCGAGCAGCAATCCTAAAGGATTAGAAAAATTTATAAAATGCTCTGCAAGCGAAATATCATTTATTGTTACATTGCCGACCAACCAAATAACTAATCCGGCCGGTATTGCAAAAACTATTGCACGCCAAAGAACAAAGATTGTTCTATCGATAAGTGATGTATAAAGTGTCTGCAAAATTCTTGGCGGACGATACGGCGGTAGCTCCAAACTGAATGTTGATGCTTCACCTTTCAATACTGTTTTTGACAATCCCCATGAAACAGCAAGGCTGAATAAAATTCCGAGTACAGCTATGAAAACTACAGCACCTGCAGAAACCAATCCTGCCAAATGTGCTGGAACAGCGGAGCCAATAAAAATCGATGCAATTATAATTTGCGTTGGCCACCTTCCGTTGCAAAGTGCAAAGTTGTTTGTAATAATCGCTATCAGCCTTTCCCGAGGAGAATCAATAATTCTTGCTGCAATTACACCGGCAGCGTTGCAACCAAATCCCATGCTCATTGTTAAAGCTTGTTTGCCGTGAGCGCCTGCTCTCTTAAACAAATTATCCATGTTGAATGCAACTCGCGGAAGATATCCCAAATCTTCAAGTAAAGTAAACATCGGGAAAAAGATTGCCATTGGCGGAAGCATTACACTTATTACCCAGGCCATTGCGAGATAAGCACCGTCGATCAATAAACCATCCAGCCACCAAACCATTCCGATTGACGCAGCCAAACCTTTCAGCCAAGGATGAATAGTATCTAAGAATAATGAAGCCAGCATTCCGGAAGGAACATTTGCTCCTTCAATAGTTAACCAAAATACAACCGCAAGAATGAGAAACATCAAAGGCAAACCAAACCAGCGGCTTGTCACAATTTTATCAATGTTTCTTTCAAGATTAAATGTAGATGTCTTCCCTTTTTTAACAATTGCCCGGGAAGCAATTTTCTCAGCATCTTCATAAATCGATTCGATCAAATGATCGTGAAAGTTTTCTCCAACTTTCAATCGCATTACATTTGATTCTGCAATTAATGCTTCTTTTTTATTTTCCATTACGCTACCTCACCGACTTGTTCATTTTGAACTTCGGCGTTTTCAATTTTATTAAGTTCTTCAAGTTCGTTGTTTCTAATCGCGTTTATAATTCTTTGATCTCCTTCAAGCAATCGCATTGCGACCCAGCGGGCGTTTGGCAGATCCGGATATATATCTACAACTTTTTTCGTCAACTCTTCAATTGATTTTTTTATTGCTTTTGATTCGCTTGTCATTCTGTGCGGTTTGCAAACATAGGAGCCGGTAGCAACTTCATGTACTTTTGAAAGCAAGTCATTCATTCCTTCACCTTGCCTCGCCGCAGCAGGCACAACGGGAATCCCGAGATCTCTTTCCAGACTTCTTACGTCAATTTCAATTTCATGCCTTCGTGCTTCGTCCATTAAATTTAAGCACAGCACTGCACGTTCTGTTATTTCCAAAACTTGTAAAACCAGGTTCAAATTTCTTTCAAGCCGGGAAGCATCAACAACGATTATAGTAACATCCGGCTGTCCGAATAAAATAAAATCGCGTGCGATCTCTTCATCTGTACTTGTCGATAATAGCGAATACGTTCCAGGCAAGTCAATCAACTTAAATTTATTGTTGGAAAACTCGAATCCGCCTTCCGCTCTTCCGACAGTCTTGCCGGGCCAGTTGCCTGTGTGCTGTCTTAATCCTGTTAAGTAATTAAACACTGTGCTTTTCCCTGTATTCGGATTGCCGGCTAATGCAACTACGTAATCGAAGTTCTCCATATTCACACCAAGCTTTTTTAAGTTAGCCAGGTTATGCACCGGACAATTATTACAATCGTGATTAGTACTCATTATTTATTTTCTCCTAGAATTCTTCATCATGTCATTTCGAATCCTGCTTTCGAGGTGAGAAATCTTTCACTATACATTATTTAGATTTCTCCCTTTGGTCGAAATGACTATCATAATTTTTTCTTTTGTCATTCCCGCATGCTTTTAGCGGGAATCTATTTTCTAAGATTTATGGATTCCCGATTAAAACGTTCGGGAATGACAGTCCAATTTCATCAGTCACCCTTTATAAAAATTTGATCAGTCTGGTTTCGTCTCAACGCAACTGTTGCTCCGCGAACCAAATAAGCAACCGGGTCACTGCCGATGCTGAATAGCTCCGCAGTTACTTTTGATCCGGGGACAATCCCCAAATCCATTAAACGCCTTCTTTGTCTTCCACGCACTGCTTTTGAAATCCCGGCAATTACTCCCTCTTCACCTTGCTTTAATGATGACAATGTTTTGAAGTCGCTTTGAATTTCTTCTTCCTCATCAATTTTTGTCACGGCAATGTTATTCGCAATTATCGGTGCGAGGACATATTCATCACCTTCAGCGATAAGTTTTATTCGCTTTTCATTTTTTTCTGCTAACTGTATCTGCTGCCCCCTATGAAGATTTATAGCAACAATTTGAGAATAAATCGCGTCCGGCTCATCTTCGATATGAGTAATAACAGCAAATTCGCCACTCGCAAGTGAAGTTAGCGGGATACTATTATCATCCAAAATCTCACCATCCGCAGTGGGAATCGGGTCACCGTGAGGATCGTAAAACGGATTGCCAAGTTTTGCGGCTAACTCGTCTACTTCACTTGGACTCAAGTCATGTTCTTTTATTTCAGCATAATGGTGCCATTTCTCTTCACTAATGCTTGTGTGGTCCGCGAGGTATTTTTCCCAAAGCCTGTGAACACGGATAACTTTCAGCGCGTATGATTTCCCACCTGCTGAAAGTTTTACAAACTCCGGCTCCGAAATTATTAATCCCATTTTTTCAAGGTTTGAAAGAAGGTTTGCAGCATCGTCGTTTGAAATTGAAAGGTTGCCACCGACACTATGAACAGTACATTTAATCCCTTTGTATTCACAGTCGTAAATGTGTTTGAGCGCGTCTTCAATCAATTCTTTTTTCTTATCGCGCTTGCCTTTGCTCCATTTATCCAGAAATCCTTTTTGCGGATAAACCAGATAAACCAAAACTGCCGTAACTATTAAACCTATTATTATTCCCAATAAAGGACTCATTTATTTTCCTTTTATAATTTTCTTTTTCATTCTGCCATTCCCGCATTTTTCTATTGGGAATCTATTATTCTATTTTTTGGATCCCCGATAATCCGCCGCGGCGGATCGCGATGACGGCCAAAATTTTCTGCTTCTCTTTGTCATTCCCGTGAAAACGGGAATCTATTTACAGAAAATCTTCAGACAAATCTCTCCAGCCTGGATTTGTTTTTTCTATCAATTCTATCTTCCATTCTCTATTCCACTTTTTCAGTCTTTTCTCTCTTTGAATTGCTACATTAACATCGTTACACATTTCAAAATAGACCAATTTGTGTACTGAATATTTTTCAGTAAAACCTTCTGTCAAGTTCTTTTTATGCTCATACATTCTTCGTGGCAAATCATTTGTAAATCCTATGTAAAGTGTTCCGTTCTTTTGACTCGCTAATATATAAACATAATATTGTTTCATGTTTCTTGGATCCCTGATTAAAGCATTCGAGGATGACAGTTATAATTTCTACTTTTTTTGTCATTCCCGCATGTCTCTGGCGGGAATCTATTTTACTGTTTTACTGATTTCCGTTTTCACCGGAAAAACTGTCTAAATCTTTGTTACAAAAACACTATTAGTTAATTTTTCACTTACGGTTATATTCTCACCGTCATTTTCAATAATCATCGAGTTATCAAAATTCAGCTTCTCAATAATTTTTATTTTTTTATTCAATACCAGATTCAGCTTTGTTAAATAATTTATGAGGTCTTCACTTTCGTCGTGCACATTTTTAATTTGATATCTCTTCCCTTCCACTGCTTTACTTAGCGGGATCATGTCCGGCAGCTTCGGCACTTCCCCGTTCTTTTGGGGAATCGGGCTTCCGTGCGGATCAAATTCCGGGAAGTTCAGCAGTTCGTCAATTTTGTCGATTAAAAACTCGGAAGTGTTGTGCTCAAGGTTTTCAGCTTCACGGTGGACTTCACTCCATGAGAGCCCGAGTACCTTAATTAAAAATAGCTCCCAAAGCCTATGCCTGCGTAAAATGTTGAGCGCAATTTTTTCACCTTTACCGGTAAGTTTTAAGCCTTTGTATTTTTCATATTTAATGAAACCTTGTGCAGCAAGCTTTTTAGCCATATCGCTTGTTGCTGCGTTGGAAACATCAAGATCAGCAGCAATATCTGCAGTGGAAACGGAATCACCATTTTCATTCTGAAATTTGTAGATTGACTTAAGATAATCTTCTTTTGAAATACTCGGCATTACTCACTCAATATTCTTTATAAATACTAAGTCCTCCGTAGTTTTAACGAAGGAGGGCTCGGCACGCTTAACTCACAAATTATTTTGCCAAGTTGGACTTGTCCACCGAAGCCAACTTCCACTAAAGTTTCAGTTGGTAAACTTTGGCGTAGGCGGATTAGACATACTTGGCATATTACTTTAAATTTATTTCACTACAAAGTTAAGCATGCTTAACTTTAATGTCAAGTAGAATTCTCAAATCGGAATGGTTCGCTGTTTAATCTGAAGAACAAATTATTCTATAGTCTTCAAATCAAAATATGAATTGTTTTGAATTGAAAGAAGATTTAATTTTAAGGCTAAGAGTAACGCAATGGCAAAAAAACTTATATATTGAATTGCACCCCAAACGTTTTTAAGGGTTTCAGATGAAATGAGATTTTTCTCTACTTTTTCAGTCTTATATTCTTTCATCAAATTAAGAGTTCTTTTAATATCACTTTGAATTTCAGATTCCAAATACATTTTATTTGAATCGATGAATTCTGTCCATTTTTCTTTTTTGAAATCTTGAGACAAAAATTTTTTTGTTTCTTTAAACCAAGAAATAATTTCGTTTGGATGCATTTCCCCAAATTTTAAACTGTCATCCCAGATCGAATAGTAATTAAGACTCCAATCAATTTTATGGTTTATATCCCTCTCAAGTCTATTTATATAAGATTGAGACATCTTATCATTTGCATCTTGAACATTAATATCAATTGAAATAATTCCTAAAAGTGCCAATGCACCTAAATAGACTATTGCATATTCAGATAGCATTGTAAACTCTGCTGAGTATTTTTCCTTTTTCGCAATATAAGCTAAACATCTAAGAATAAAAAAATACAAAACAAAAGCTCCAAAAATCGTCAAAAACAAATAAATATGATTCCAATATGTCCCAATTAATAATATTGGTAAAATAACTAAGGCAATTGCTAGCAGAATCGCATATAATATATCAACGTTTTTTAATAATGCAGTTTTTTTATTTTTTTCTTCCATATATGATCCATTTAATTGATTTCAAATTATATTCTAATGTAATCCAGTTTATATTTGTCCTTATTTAACTCAGCCTTAAAAAAATTTACATGTTTAAATCTATCCCGTTTTTTAGCCTCTTGAATTAAACCCAAGGACATTTCGTCAAAATTAAGTCCAACATCGACTCTAATTAAACTTGATTCCTGAAGTTTTGTAAAATAGATTTTCTTTTCTTCGATTTTAGTATTAGTACAATAATCCGGATCAACAAATAGCCGATATTCCTTCTCATAATTCCAACATTCAGATTTTGTTATCATAGCAACGATAAGTTGGCCCATTAATTTATTAGATCGATTATCTAACGTATGATCAACTGGAGGTCGTTCATTTGAGTATTTAATTTTTCTTAGCTCAAAAGGAGGAATTAGCAATGCTTTCGAATCGTAGTGCAATCTTATACCTGTATGATTTGCGCAATAATGTGACCACATTAATATTTCATCAGTAGAAATTGCATACTCTGATGAAAAACTAATCAATCTCATATATTCATCATTATCTTTTTTGGACTCTTGAATAACTTCCCAATACTCTTTTGATTGGAATCTGTCCAATAAATCACTTGCCCAGGAATCAATATCTTTTATTCTTTCCTTGAATTCTTTTTTGTTTTTTACATGCCCACCGTCTTTTTGCATTTTGTAGATTCTATTTTGCCGGGCTTTATCTTTTAAAAATTTCTTAACTTTTGCTTTCGTCCAAACAGCAGAATCTTTCGGTAAGAACTCAAAAGGATCATTTAATTCAGATGGGACGCTAACTTTTAGTTGAGACTGAATTATTGCCTGAATGCCATGTTCAGCTTTTAAATATTTGTGTAATATCATAGAAGTGATTTTTTTGCTTTATTTCTTTCTCTTGATTACATAAGTAACTATGAAAAAAATTAAAATTGGAATAGAAAACTTCCACCCCAATTCTATAGGTAATCTAGCAATCTCATATCCCATATCTATAGCTTGCTGTTCGTGCATGCCCGGATTGTTCTTAATTTCCTCATCAACAATTCGATTAGCTAAATAAGAACTATATACTCCTGTCAAAAAAGGTAACGACGCAAAAACTCCGCTATAAATATACTTTTTGTGTTTTTTTATTATTGCTGTTAATGCTATAAGTAAACCAAATGAGATAAAAAAAACTAATAAAATATAGAAACCGTATTCACCAGACATTGCAAATTTATCACTAAAACTTGCGTCCGAAGTGATTGATTTACTTTGAAATATCAACATACTTCCTCAAAAAAATGGATTCATGATTTTAAAGTACATCTTTATTAGTAAAGACTCAATTTATAAAGCATTCGTCTATTTTAATATATTTTATCCATTTATTCGGCAAAGCAGTCACTTCCCTCCTTTGACAACCCCTACTTTGAAATTTTTTCCTTTCTACCTTAGTTATAGAATAGAGAATTTATTATTTTAGTAATCTTAAATATTTTGAGAATTGCGGATAAGAAAGGAAATTATATGTCTATTACAAAAGAGCAAGTAATAAGCGCATTAAGCAAGGTTGACGACCCGGATTTACATAAAGATTTAGTTACATTAAATATGGTTAAAGAGGTTGCCGTTGAAGGCAGTAATGTTAAGGCGACAATTGAGTTAACAACTCCAGCCTGCCCGATGAAAGATAAAATTGAAGAAGACTGTATCACAGCGATAAAAAATGAAATCCCTTCGGTTGAGAATGTTGAAATAAATATGACCGCAAGTGTGCCGGGGCATTTGAATAATCAAAAAGACGCAATACTGCCCGGCGTAAAAAACACAATCGCAGTAGCGAGCGGTAAAGGCGGCGTGGGTAAAAGCACTGTTGCCGTAAACCTTGCGGTAGCTCTTGCAAAGCTGGGCGCAAAGGTTGGATTAATTGACGCAGATATTTACGGTCCAAGTATCCCGCTGATGCTCGGCATAAATGAAAAACCAAAAGTTTACCAGGATACAGCAACACAGAAAATGGTTCCGCTTGAGAATTTCGGAATAAAATTAATGTCAATCGGATTTTTAATTGATGACAACCAGCCGGTAATCTGGCGGGGGCCAATGGCGAGCGGTGCACTAAAGCAGTTTATGAGCGATGTAAATTGGGGCGAACTTGATTATCTAATTTATGACATGCCTCCGGGAACAGGCGATATTCAATTAACACTTGTGCAGACAATACCTTTAACCGGGGCTGTAATTGTTACTACCCCGCAGGATGTTTCGCTTATTGACGCACGCAAAGGTTTAAAAATGTTTGAACGAGTTAACGTCCCGGTATTCGGAATTATTGAAAATATGAGCTATTTTATCGCACCGGATACAGGCAAGCGTTATGATATTTTCGGGCACGGCGGCGGAGAGAATTTAGCGAAAGAACTGGAAGTTGCTTTCCTCGGCGGCATCCCGATTGACCCGAGAATTAGAGAAGGCGGCGACAAAGGCAAACCTATTGTTTTTGATCTGCCGGATTCCGATAATTCGAAAGTGATTTCTGAAATCAGTAAAAATTTAGCAGCGCAAGTAAGTATTAATAATATTAATTCGTCACAACAAAAAGTTGAAATAGATTTAGGCGACAATTAGTCAGGAGAAGAAATGAACGAAGAATTAAATCAAAAAGTAAGAGCAGCGTTGGAAACAATTAGGCCATATTTGCAAGCGGACGGTGGTGATGTTGAGTTGGTTCAGATTTCCGAAGAAGGTGTTGTAGAGGTAAGATTGATGGGCGCGTGCGTTGGCTGCCCGATGTCGCAAATGACTTTAAGAGCCGGAGTTGAAAGAGCATTAATGAGAGAAGTGCCCGGCATTAAAAGAGTTGAATCCGTGAACTGACATTTTGAAAAAATAGGAAATAAACATGCGTAAAAAAGTTATTGCCGGTAACTGGAAAATGAATAATAACCTTTCCGGTGCTGTTGAATTGATTTCGGGAATTAAAAACGGTTTGGCTGATTTTGAGCCTCAAGCGGATATGATTATCTGCCCGCCTTATATTTCACTTGAAACTGCTGCCGCGTTAATTAAAGACACACCGATAAAATTGGGCGCACAGAATATGTATTTTGAAGACAGCGGCGCGTACACGGGTGAAGTTTCTGCTGAAATGCTAAAAAGCGTTGGCTGCGAATATGTAATTTTAGGCCACTCCGAAAGAAGAACAATTTTTAATGAATCTGATGAAACAATTAATAAAAAAGTGAAAAAAGCATTGGCAGGCGGGTTGAAACCAATTTTCTGCATCGGCGAAACTTTGGAAGAAAGAGAAAGCGGCGTTACAAATAAAGTTGTCGAAAAACAAGTAAGAGACGGATTACAAGATATCAGCGAAAGTGATCTTGCAAATGTAATAGTTGCTTACGAACCGGTTTGGGCAATCGGCACAGGCAAAACCGCTACCCCGGAACAAGCACAGGAAGTACATGAGTTTATTAGAAATCTGATTAAAGAATTATACTCTGAAAATGCAGCTCAGAATTTGGTAATTCAATACGGTGGTAGTGTGAAACCGGCAAACGCAAAAGAGCTGCTGTCTCAGAATGACATCGACGGAGCGCTAGTTGGTGGTGCTTGCTTGCAACCGGATTCATTCCTTGACATTGTTAAATCTTCTTAATAATTTAGTTTTCTTCAAAAAATACGCTCTGTAGCACTCCTACAGGGCTCTTTCAAATTGATTTCCCCTCGTTTTCTTCGTATATTTGTAGTCTTGATTTTTTTAATTATTCTAAGCTTAGATGGCAAAATTTAAATATTGCATTTACATACTCATTCTGACATTACTGTCATCTGCCTCTCTTTTTTCTCAAATTAAAATAAAAGAATTAAATAGCTATCCGGTAAATGAGGCAGAATTATACCAGGAATCATCAGAAACGAGGGAAATTGTTTACCTCCGCAGTAATTGGGAAATTTATGTCGAAGATGCCCCAGCAAGCCGAAACAAAGTTACAGTGCCGAATACTTTCACAGGTGTTGATGAACTTGTTTACGAGACATCATTTGATCTAAGTAAAGAACAGATTTCGGGCAAACTATTATTCTTGAATTTTACAGGATTAAGTTATTCTGCTGAAGTTTTTGTTAATGACGAAGTGGTTTCCAAAATAGAATTCGGTCAAATCCCCGAAAGAATTGAAATCCCTAGAGATATTTTGTCGTTTGATAAAAAGAATAAGCTTGTTGTAAAAGTAATTCACGAACTTGATGATATTAATACTATCCCGGTTAACAAAAACTTTTTAAGTCCCGAATGCCACGGCGGTATTTTTAGAGACGTTTATTTAGAATTGGTGCCTGATTCATTTATTAAAATTATTAATAAAGATTATTCATTTGCTGACGGATTAAAGTCAGCCCAAATCAAAATTGATCTCGAGATAAATAACTTCGTACTAAAGTCCGATACAAATAATGTTGACGGAAATAATTACCAGTTAATTTATTCATTAGTTGATCCGGCAGGTTCAGTTGTTGATAATTACTCTGAAAATGTAATCGTTGAAAATAATGACATTGTCAAAAAGACTATTGAAAGACGCGTGGCTGCTCCAAAGTTATGGTCACCATCTCAGCCGGATGTTTATAAATATGAAATAACAATTTCCCAAAATGGTCGGTTAATAGATAAAGTTGGATCAACTTATTCGTTTTATAGTTTATCAAAAGATGAAGACGGACTGAAACTAAACGGGAATAGTTTTCAGCTAAGAGGAACAGGCTATTATTTACAAGTTTCCGAGAACGCTAATTTGATTCCTTTCAGCGATCACAAAAAACTGCTTGATAAAATTGAATCAACTGGATTTAATGCTGTTAGATTTAAAGACATTATCCCTACTCCAAATTCTTTAAAGTATTGCGAAAAGATCGGCTTGCTGGTTTTGGTTGATGTTCCATTGAATTCAATTCCTGAAAACATTTCAACGGACATTACTTTTGTTGAGCGTGCAAAAAGGTACACGAATAAATTTTACAGCTATTATAAAAATTTTAATTCTATCGCATTATTTGGATTGGGGAATTCCTATTTAGCAAATTCTGCTGACCACAAAGTATTAATCCAACAATTGGCTGAAGCATTAAACGGACAGACATCTGATTTGACTTATGCTTCGTTTGTCGGGTTGCAGACTGAGCAAATTAATGAAATAGATTTTTATGGTATAGAATTATTTTCAAGGTATAACGACGGTTTATTTAACTCTTTAGAGAAACTAACAACAAATAATTATTTTATTAGCGAAATAAATTATGCTGTTTTTAAAAGTGAATCCGTCGGTTATATAAATCCAAACACTGTTGAAGCTCAAGCTAAACACATTGAAAGCGTATTGGAATTTGCAGACGAGAAAAATCTGTCCGGCGTTTTTATAAAAAGCCTTTATGACTACAAAGGGGAAAGCTCATCATTCTTTACAAGTTATAATCGTGAGAGAGTTTTTAATATTGGTATTTTAGGTGAAAACCGAAACGAGACTAATCCTTCTTATCAAGTTGTAAGCTCTTTCTTAAAGGATCAAAATAAAGTTAGAATACCAATCGGCAGTAAAAAGGAAGATCGCTCACTATTGTTTATAATCAGTGCATTGATCCTTTCTGTATTTATGGGCTTGTTAATAAATTCGAAAAGAAAGTTCAGAGAAGATGCATCACGTGCTTTGATAAGGCCTTATAATTTCTTTGCTGATATTAGAGACATGAGAATCATTTCAGGAATTCACACCAATATATTAATGATAATTCTCGTTTTAACTCATTCACTGCTGCTAACAAACATTTTGTATTTCTTAAGATCAAATATGTTGGTGGAAAAATTCTTGTTGGCGTTTGATAGTTCTAAACTTGTTAATTTCTTTGCGATGCTTGCATGGAATCCGGAAGAGGCATTAATCTATTTTGCAATTTTCTCAGTCGGCATTATTATTCTCTTAACTTTGGTTGCCAAATTTTCAACAGTATTTATTAAAACTCGAGTAATGTTCTCTAGTATATATTTCATTATTATTTGGGCATTTCTACCTTTAACACTGATTCTCCCGCTGCTGTTATTGCTTTACAAAGTGTTGTTGCTGGAAATCGCCAACTACTTCATTTACGCATTTCTTTTACTCTATTTGGTTTGGATGGTGCAGAGATTGCTCAAAGGTATTTATATCATCTTCGACATTCCTGCTGTTAAAATTTATTTTTATTCGATAGCGCTGCTTATACTTATCTTTGGCGGAACACTTTTTTATTATCACATGACTGAATCAACTGTTTATTACATCGTTAATTCGTACAAGCAGTTTTTGTTAATCTAAAGGAAATTTTTTGTATTTATCTAAGTTAGAAATATTCGGGTTTAAGTCCTTTGCCAATAAAACCGTAATAAATTTTACAAAAGGAATTACCGGCATCGTTGGGCCGAACGGCTGCGGTAAGACAAATATTGTTGATGCCATTAGATGGTGTCTTGGCGAGCAGAAAAGTTCTACCCTACGAAGCGATAAAATGGAAAACGTAATCTTCAACGGTACACGAACCAAAAAGCCAATGGGTATGTCGGAAGTATCTTTAACACTTGTTAATGACGACAACAAATTGCCGACCGAGTATTCCGAAGTAACAATAACACGAAGAATTTTCCGTTCCAGCGAAAGCGAATATCTATTAAACAAAAACTTATGCCGGCTTAAAGATATCACCAATCTCTTTATGGATACCGGGATGGGCACCAATGCTTATTCTGTTATCGAGTTAAAGATGATTGAGACGATACTTAACAATAAAGCCGAAGAACGCCGCAGAATGTTTGAGGAAGCTGCTGGTGTAAATAAATACAAGCTAAGAAGACGGTTATCACTAAAAAAACTTGAAGAAGTTAAATCAGACTTAACCCGTGTTAATGATATTGTTTCTGAAGTTGAAAAGAATGTTCGCTCACTCGAAAGACAAGCAAAGAAGGCTGACAAATATAATCAGTACCAGACAATATTAAGAGAAAAGGAAATAGACCTTTCCGAAAGAGAGTTTGCTCTTTTCACTAATTCCAAAAAAGAAATGGAAGAGAGTGAAATTACCCTGAAAAACAGTAAGTCAGAGATTGATAAAAAATCAGAGACAATTGAAGAGAGACTTGATCAAGTAAGAAATAGTGTTCAGGATATTGAAAGAAAATTATATGAAAAAAGGAATGATATTTCTCAGTTAAATGACAAGATATACGAGAAACAAAAAACGATTTCTGTTTCTGAAGAAAGACAAAACTCACTTGAATCGAATATTGAGAAATATAAAAACGACATCGATGATTTTCAAAACCAAATAATTGAAAACGACGAGACTATCAGAAGCAACGAAAGAAAAATTGATGAGTATTCAACTTCCATCGATATTAAAGAGACACAGATTGAAAATAACTCCGCAAGTATTGATTCCGCTAAAGAAGAAGTAAACGATAAACGCACTATTCTTAACGAGCAGAGGGAAAGTTCACTTGAAGTTCATAAAAAATTGAATGAAAAAGAAAACAAACTTAAGAATCTGCAAAGTACTGTTGACAGAGCAAAGAGCAATGTTCAAAAACTTAATGATAAAATTCAATCTACCACTAATGACATAGCAAAAACTGTAGGCTACCTTGAACAGCTTTCAGTGGAAAAAGAAGAAGAAGAAAAAAAATATAAAGAGAACGAAAAGTTTTACAACGAGCGACAGGAAGAAAAAGAGAAATTAGAAAAGAAACTTGCTGAACTGAAAGAAAGAGAATTAAAAGAAAAAGCTGCTTTAACAAACCTTAAAAACAAAATTGATTTTCTTCAAACGCTTTTGAATAACCTTGAAGGTGTATCAAAAGGTTCGAAGAGTTTAATCCAAAACAGCGAGTGGACAGAAAAAGATAAAAATCTTTTCGCAGATGTTGGCGAAGCTGATGACAAGTTTAAGTTTGCGCTTGAAGCTGCATTGGTAAATGTACTGAACAACATTCTTGTTGACGACATAAAGGATTTAAACAAAGCAATAAACCACTTGAATGAAAACGAACTCGGCAAAGCATCTTTTTATTTAATGGAGTCAAGAAGTAACGGCAAAGTCTCCTTATTTGAAAGATTGATGAAATTTCGTATAAAAAGAAAGATCAAAAAGCTAGAAGCCGAAGAGAGTTTTGTAAACTGGGCCTCAAAAAGTATTAAGTCTGACGCAAAGTGGAAGCCTTATTTCAAAAAAGTGTTATTCAACACAGTTATTGTAAAAGACTTTAATTCCGCAATTAAATTACATTCTCAATACCGTGATTTCGATTTTGTATCGCTAAATGGTGATTTGATTAAGAGCAACGGTGAAGTTGTAGCGGGTTCAACTCCTCAAAAGGATCAAACAATCCTTGGACGTAAAAAAGACCTGGAACAGCTCGCAAATGAATTCCCAACCGTCCAGGAAAGAGTTGATTTAACTAGCAAAGAAATTAAAGAAACTTTTAATTTAATTAGCGCTATTGACTTAAAATCAATTTCTGAGCAGAGTAGGATTATTCAAACAGACTTGAATAATATTGATAAACAGATTTCTCAAATGGATTTTGAAAAGAAAAAATATGATGAAGAAATTGAGAAAGCTCAGAATCAAATAAAAGAGTTTGTTGAAGAAGAAAATTCAATTTATAAAGATGTTGAAATTTTGCAGAACGAAATTGAAGAAGAACAATCCAATAAAAAAGAAATCGATGAAAAATTAGCTCAAGCTGAAAATAATTTAAAGGAATTTGAGCAGCAGCACAATAAGTTAGTTGAAGATCAAAACTTTGCAAAGGTAGAACTGGAAAGGCTTAAAGGCTCACTTGAAAATGCACACAATTCAATTAGCAGTGCAAACCAAAATATTGACAGCATTAAAAATAATATCCAAAAACGTAATAATGATATTGCCAACGCCGAAAGAGAAATTGAATCATTAAACGGCAAACTTGATTCACTTTCTGATGAACTTGAAGAAAACACAAATGCAAAAGATGATCTGGTAGCTGAAGCTACTGATATCGAAAATGAATTGAAATCATTCAAAGCAGAAGCAACAAACTTTGAGACAGACTTAAAAACTATTCGCAAGCAAAGAGAAGAACTATCCGAACAAATTCACAACATCGATATCAAGATTAGTGAAGCTAATTTCAAACTTGTGAACATTAAAGAACACATTAAAGAAAATTACGCGATAGATATTAACTTCAAAGAATTTGAAGATCTGGGTTCATTTAATTTTGAAGAGAGAAAAACTGAGGTACAGCAACTTAAAGAGAAAATAAAAAATCTTGGTCCTATAAACTCTTTGGCATACAGCGAATTCGAAGAAGAAAAAGAGAGAATGGAATTTCTTCAAAAACAAAGGAATGATTTACTTGATTCAGAAAAAGACCTTGTTAAAACGATAAATGAAATAAATGAAACAGCGCAGGAATTATTCTCGACAACATTTGAAGAGATTAGAGAAAATTTTAAAAAGATATTCCAAACACTGTTTAATCCCGGCGATGAAGCGGATTTAACTCTTGAAGAAGAAAAGGACCCGCTTGAAGCAAAAATTGAAATTATGGCTAAACCGAAAGGCAAGCGCCCAACGTCAATTGAGCTTCTCTCGGGTGGTGAAAAAACATTAACGGCAACGGCTTTGCTGTTTGCGATTTATCTTGTTAAACCAAGCCCATTCTGTATTCTCGATGAAGTTGATGCACCGCTTGATGACGCAAATATTGACAGGTTCACAAGATTGATTAAAGAATTCAGCAAAGGCACACAGTTTATAATTGTAACACACAATAAAAGAACAATGGAATCGGGTACTAACCTTTATGGCGTTACAATGCAGGAAGAAGGTGTTTCCAAATTAGCAGCAGTTCAGTTTAACGAAGAGGTACATGTCTAATGCTTGAAGTTCAGGAAAAGACTTTTAAGATATATGTTGACTTTGACGGCACGATTACCAAAACAGATGTTGGCGAAGCGATGTTTATTGAATTCGGTGATGAAGTTGAAGCAAATGATATTATTCAGCGCTGGATAAATAAAGAGATTACCTCAATTGAAACCTGGCAACTACTTTGCAAAACAGTTACAGATTTTGATAAAAATGCTTTTGATAGATTTCTTGACACAATGGAAATTGACCAAAGTTTTAAGGTGTTCGTTGGCTACTGCAAAGACAATAATTTTGAGATGTCAATTTTAAGCGATGGATTAGATTACTACATTAACCGAATTTTGGAAAGAGAGAATTTAGGACACATAAAAAGATTTACAAATAGAGTGGATTTTATAGAAAATAATTTAATTCCTTCGTTTGATTACACAGACGAAGAATGTGATAAGTGTGCGAATTGTAAAAGAAACCACATATTAGCTTCGTCGCATGATGAGGATTATACTATCTACATTGGCGATGGTTGGTCTGATACTTGTCCGGCACAGCATTGTGATTTTATTTTTGCAAAAAATTCACTTTTAAAATTCTGTGAAGAAAATAGAATTTCGTATTACCCTTTTAAAAACTTTGATGACGTTATACCGCGAATAGAAGATTTGAAAAAGAAGAAACGATTGAAGAAACGTCATCAAGCACAACTGAAAAGAAATGAAGCTTATATGCAAGGATAACTAAATGAAAAATTTTGCAACAAAGATTTTTAATTATAGAAGCTATACACCAATCCCTTTTTTAATATTGATGTTAATATTTCAGCAAGCATCCGCGATAAGTTTAATAATTGGGTTCGCGATGGCATTATGTGGTGAACTGATTAGGCTGTGGGGTGTATGCTACGCAGGAAGTGAAACCAGAACAACAGGAAAAGTTGGCGGTGTTTTTTTGGTAATTAGCGGTCCTTTTGCTTATGTAAGAAATCCGTTATACGTTGGAAACATAACTATGTATTTGGGGATCGGGATTATGTCAATGGCATTGTATCCCTATTTGCAGTTGGCTGCTTTGTTTTTCTTTTACTGGCAGTACAGCGTTATAATTTTAGAGGAAGAAAATTATTTACGTAAAACGTTCGGTGCTGATTACGAAGATTACTTTAATAATGTTCCTAGGCTCGTTCCCCGTTTAACACCGTACAAAAACGACAAAGTTGAACAGCCACCATTTAAGCTTGACGCAGGCTTAAGATCAGAACGCAGGACACTACAGGCTTTTTCATCTGTCACAATAATTTTGGTTGTACTATATCTATTGGGAGTTTAGTGGCAAAAAGAATTATGATAATTGCCGGAGAAGCTTCGGGTGATTTGCACGGTGCTTCGCTGATAAAAGAAATCAAAAATTCGGACAACAGCGTTGAGATATATGGAATCGGTGGAGACAAAATGATCGAAGCCGGAATGAATCCGGAATACCATATTAAGAAAATGGCATTTCTCGGATTTATTGAAGTGATAAGACATATTCCGTTTATAAAAAAAGTACAGAGACGATTGCTTAAAGTTGTAAAAGAAAAGAACATTGAAACTATCGTACTAATTGACTATCCCGGTTTCAATTTGAGTATTGCAAAAAAGTTAAAGAAACTGAATAAAAAATTGGTCTATTACATTTCACCGCAAATATGGGCTTGGGGACGAGGCCGGATAAATAAGATCAAACAATTGATCGATAAAATGCTTGTGATCTTCCCTTTTGAAAATGAAATGTACAGAAATGCCGGTATTGACTCGGAATACGTTGGGCATCCTTTGGTAGATCGAATTAGTAATTATCAGTTTCAATCAAAAGAAGAGTTCTTTGAAAACTTTGATCTCAAAAAAGACAAAGAGATTTTGCTTTTAATGCCCGGCAGCAGAAAACAGGAAATAGCGAAGATTTTTCCAGAGTGCATTAAAGCAGCAGATGAATTATCAAAAGAATTTAATCTGCAAACAGTTGTTGCTTGTTCGGAACATTTTAATGAAAGTATTTTTGATGAATATAAAAATGAGTACTCATTCAAAATCATTAAAAACAAAAATTATGATTTGTTGAAACACTCACGTTTTGGAATAATTAAGTCAGGTACATCGACTATAGAAGCAGGAATGTTTCAATTGCCGTTTATTGTTGTTTACAAGACAAGTAGGCTGACTTACTTAATTGGTAAGTCGTTGATAAAAGTTAATAACATAGCTATGGCAAATATCGTAGCCGGAGAAACAATTGTCACCGAGCTAATTCAGGATGACGTAAATGAACAAAAAATTGTTTCCGAATGTAAAAGAATCTTGAGCGACGAGTTGTTGTTGGATTCAATAAAAAATAAACTTGGAATTATAAAAGAGAAATTACGAGGTGGTAATTCCTCAAAAAAAGCAGCTGAAATTATTCTGAATATTCTCTATGAAGCTTAAAGAAGTCAAACGAAATATTTTGCGGTTCATCGGTAACAGATTCTTGTATTACTTGATTTCTTTGCTTTGCAAGACAATGAAAATTGTCAAAATAAATGAAGAGCCAGTTTTAAAACTGGAAGAAAAAAATAAGAATTATGTTTTTGCTTTTTGGCACGGGAAGATGTTAATCCCTTGGTATATAAATAGAAAAAAGAATTTTGCAGCACTAGTAAGCAGAAGTAAAGACGGAGATATTTTAGCAAACTTGTTAAGAAAATGGAAATACGATGTATCCCGAGGGTCAAGCCACTCGGGTGGAAAAGAAGCACTGGATCAGATTTTATCAAAAGCTGATAGCGGCAGAAATATTTCAATTACACCGGATGGGCCGACAGGGCCAATATACAAAATGAAAGCCGGTGCGGTTATTACAGCTAAGAAAAGTCAAATACCGCTTGTGCTGTGCGGAGTTTTTAACAGCAGAAAATATGTTTTGAAAAGTTGGGATAAATTTGAGATCCCAAAAGCGTTTTCAAAATCTGTTCTTGTTTTTTCTGATCTAATTTACATAGATAAAGATTTGTCTTATGAAAAGACAACAAATAAAATTGATGAATGCGAAAACAGATTGATTGCATTAGAAAAGGAAGCTGAAAAGTATTGTTAAAATTTTTGAGAATAATATTATCACCGACAGTATTTCTTTATAAGGCAATTATCGATATGAGAAATTACTTTTTTGACAAAGGCATTTTCAAAACAACAAAAGTTGATGCGAAAGTGATTTCTATTGGTAATTTAACTGTAGGAGGCTCCGGCAAAACCCCTGCTGTTATTGCCATTACAAAGCTATTAAAGAAAATGGGTAAAAATCCCGGAATACTTTCACGCGGATATGGAAGAAATACTAAGGGTTATTTGTTAGTTTCAAATGAAAAGAGGATTCTAACTTCGGTAGATAGAAGTAGTGACGAAATGTTTATGGCTGCTTCGGACTGCAATGTGCCGTCTGCTGTTTGTGAAAGAAGAGTAGAAGGAGCAAAAAAGTTTTTGAAAGATGTCAGCGTTGATTCAATTGTACTCGACGATGCTTATCAACACAGATGGATTGACAGAGATTTAAATATACTTATGATGGACCAAAGATTTTTGCATCAGACAGGAAGTATCAGGCAAAAGCCGCTTCCTCTAGGAAATATGCGTGAGAGCTTTGCTTCAATTGACAGAGCAGATGTGGTTGTTATTAACAGAAAGTTTAACAATAAAAGAGAGCTCCCGGAAAAACTAAAAAGATATTTTCACGGGAAAAAGATAATTCACGGTTATTACAAAACTGCCGGTATTTATGATGTAAAGACAAACGAACATTTTGAAATTAACGAATTTGAAGGACAAAAAAGTTTGATAGTTTGCGGCATCGCCAGACCCTTTTCTTTCTTAAAAGTATTGGAAGAAAACAGAATAAACTTTAGCAACAAACTATTGTTTAGAGATCATCAAAAGTATGGTAACAAAGAAGTTCAATTAATCAGAAAGCAATTCTACAGTACAAACTCCCATTCCGTATTAACTACTCAAAAGGATGCGGTAAAGCTTTCTAAATTCTCCAAAGAACTTGACGACATTGATATTTATTATCTCAAAATAGAAATAGAATTTGAGGAATCAGAAGAATTTAAAAAACAAATTACACGCATTTATGAACAATAAAAAACGGAGGACATTAATGGCTAAAAAAGCTCCAAAGTATGTTTACTTTTTCGGCGGTAAAAAGGCCGACGGAAAAGCTGGAATGAAAGAACTGTTAGGTGGTAAAGGTGCTAACCTTGCTGAAATGGTTAACATCGGTTTACCAGTGCCTGCTGGTTTTACTATCACTACTGACGTTTGTACTTATTACTATAACAACAAGAAAAAGTATCCGAAAGAATTAAAGGATCAAGTTCTTAAATCATTGGCGAAAGTAGAAAAAGAAATGGGCGCTAAATTTGGCGACAAAAAGAATCCATTACTTTTATCTGTAAGAAGTGGCGCTCGTGCGTCAATGCCAGGTATGATGGATACAATCTTGAACTTAGGATTAAACGATGAAACTGTTCAAGCATTAATTGAAAAAACAGGTAATCCAAGATTCGCTTACGATTCATACAGAAGATTCGTAACAATGTATGGTGACGTTGTTTTAGGCTTGCAGCCGGAAAGTGAAGAAGAAAGAGATCCTTTTGAAGAAATTCTTGAAAAGAAAAAAGAAGCTAAAGGCGTTACTCTTGATACTGAATTAACAGCAGAAGATTTGAAAGAATTAGTTGCTGAATTCAAAGCTGCAATCAAAGAAAAGAAAGGTATCAAATTCCCTGAAAACCCAATGGACCAATTATGGGGAGCTGTTGGTGCAGTATTTAGTTCTTGGATGAATGAAAGAGCAATTGTTTACAGAAAATTGAATGCCATTCCTGCTGAATGGGGTACTGCTGTTAACGTACAATCTATGGTATATGGTAACATGGGCGAAGATTCTGGTACAGGTGTTGCATTTACACGCGATCCTGCCACAGGTGAAAATGTTTTCTACGGCGAATATTTATTCAACGCTCAAGGTGAAGACGTTGTTGCCGGTACAAGAACCCCTTTACCTATTTCTGATCTTAAAAAAGATAACGCAAAATTATATAAAGAATTAGACAACATTCGTCTAAAATTAGAAAAACATTATCACGATATGTTGGATGTTGAGTTTACAATTCAGCAAGGCAAACTTTGGATGCTTCAATGTAGAGTCGGTAAAAGAACAGGTTTCGCTGCTGTGAAAATGGCAGTTGATATGGTTAGACAAAGATTGATTTCTCGCGAAGAAGCTTTGATGAGAATTGACCCTGACCAATTAAACCAATTGCTAAGACCTATTTTCGATTCAAAAGAAAAATCTGCGGCAATCAAAGGTGGTAAATTATTAGCTAAAGGCTTGAATGCCGGTCCCGGTGCTGCTTCAGGTAAAGTAGCTTTTACAGCTAGTGATGCTCAAGCGATGGCTGCAAAAGGTGATTCAGTTATTCTTGTTAGAATTGAAACATCACCTGAAGACATCAAAGGTATGAACGCTTCGGAAGGCATTTTAACTGCTCGTGGCGGTATGACTTCACATGCTGCATTAGTTGCACGTCAAATGGGTAAGGTTTGTGTTGCTGGCTGCGGCGAATTATTGATCGACTACGTTAAAGGCACTATGAAAGTCGAAGGTAAAGATTTCGTCATCAAAAAAGGTGATTATTTATCAATTGATGGAACAACAGGTGAAGTTATTGTTGGTGAAATCCACACAAAACCATCTGAAGTTATCCAGGTGTTGATTACAAAAGAATTAGATCCGAAAAAATCAGATGTTTACAAAACTTACAAAGATTTGATGACATGGGCTGACAAAGCTAGAACAATGAAAGTAAGAACAAACGCTGATCAGCCTGATCAATCATCAAATGCTATTGCATTTGGCGCTGAAGGTATCGGTCTTTGCCGTACAGAGCATATGTTCTTCGGCGGCGACAGAATTTTAGCTGTACGCGAAATGATTCTTTCAGACACAGAAGAAGACAGAAAAGCTGCATTGGCTAAATTACTTCCTCATCAAAGAGCTGACTTTGCAGGTATCTTCCAAGTTATGAAAGGCAAGCCTGTTACAGTTCGTACTTTAGATCCGCCATTGCACGAATTCTTACCTCACGAAGCTAATGAAATTAAAGAAGTTGCTGATGCGTTAAACGTACCTGTTAAAAAAATCAAAGATAAAATCGAAGCATTGCATGAATTCAATCCAATGTTAGGTTTCAGAGGATGTCGTTTAGGTGTATCTTATCCTGAAATTACAGAAATGCAAGCTAGAGCTATCTTTGAGGCTGCAGTTGATACTGCTAAAAAAGGCATAAAAGTATTTCCTGAAATCATGATTCCTTTAGTTGGTACCGTTAAAGAATTGAAACTACAAGAAGAAATTGTAAGAAACGTTGCTAAAGATGTATTCAAAGAAAAAGGTAAAAAAGTCAATTACCTTGTTGGAACAATGATTGAATTACCTCGCGCTGCGTTGACCGCTGATGAAATCGCAGAAGTTGCAGAATTCTTCTCATTCGGTACAAACGACTTAACTCAAACAACATTTGGTTTATCACGTGACGATGCAGGTTCATTCTTGCCTAGTTACGTTGAAAGAGAAATCTTACCAGCTGATCCATTTGAAAAGATAGACCAAGGTGGTGTTGGCCAATTAGTTGAAATGGGTACACAAAAAGGCCGTGCTACAAGAGACGGAATGAAAATAGGTATCTGCGGCGAGCATGGTGGTGAACCATCATCAGTTGAATTCTGTCACAGAACTGGTTTAGATTATGTTAGCTGTTCTCCATTTAGAGTGCCGATAGCTAGATTAGCTGCTGCACGTGCTGCTGTTAGGGAACAATTAGCAAAAAAACCTGTTAAGAAAACTGTTGCTACAAAAAAGACAACTGCTAAAAAAACTACAGTTAAAAAAACAGCAACAAAAAAAGTAAGCAAGAAAAAGTAAGATAGTAAATAGAGAGCGGCGGATGGTATTCCGTCGCTCATTTTAGTTGTAACAGATGAGAGAGGAAATAAATGAAATTATCTGATTTTAGATATAAACTTCCTAAAACTGCTATTGCTAAATTTCCGGCAGAACCAAGAGACAGTGCAAAAATGATTGTCCTCGACAGAGAGAAACAAGCAATTGAGCACAAGACTTTCTCTGATCTACCGGATTATGTTTCCAAAGGCGATGTTATTGTTGTGAACGAAACAAAAGTGATGCAGGCAAGATTGTATGGTCAGAAGGAAAGAACGAATGCGAAAATAGAAGTCTTTGTTTTAAGAGAATTAAACAGAGAAGAAAATATTTGGGATGTGATTGTTGATCCCGCAAGAAAAGTAAGAATAGGAAACAGAATTTATTTTAACGACAAACTATGGTGTGAAGTAATTGATAATACAACTTCAAGAGGTAGAACTGTCAGATTTAATGAAGATGCAGGTGATATTTTTAAAGCGATTGAAAACATTGGTCAAACACCATTACCACCTTACATTAAAAGAGATACTATTCCTGAGGACAAAGATAATTATCAAACAATATTTGCAGAGTTTGATGGCTCAGTTGCTGCACCAACAGCCGGATTGCACTTTACACCTGACTTAGTTAAAAAGCTGAAGAAAAAAGGTGTTAAGTTTGCAAATGTTTTACTTCATATCGGCTTGGGCACTTTCAGAGCAGTAGAAGTTGAAGACTTAACAAAACACAAAATGGATTCTGAATATTTTGAAATTACTCAAGATTCCGCAGATATTATTAACAAAGCATTAACTACAAAAAAGAAAGTTATCTCTGTTGGTACTAGTACAACTAGAGCTTTGGAAAGCAGTGTTACTGCTGAAGGTTTTGTTAAATCTAATTTCGGTTGGACAGATAAATTTATCTTCCCACCTTATGAAT
This sequence comes from Melioribacteraceae bacterium, assembly GCA_028282005.1. GTDB lineage: Bacteria > Bacteroidota > Ignavibacteria > Ignavibacteriales > Melioribacteraceae > JANQIV01. The sequence goes on from JANQIV010000231.1 coordinate 26,236, forward strand.
TTAAGATCGCAAAAAGATTAATAACCAATTTCCATCAGCCTGAATCTACTCTTTTAATGCTCGCTGCTGCATTTGCTGATTACGACTTTCTAATGAAGTCCTATAAAAAAGCAATGAAAGAAAATTATAGATTCCTTAGTTATGGCGATGCGATGATGATCTTATAAAATGAAAACGTATGCGATTATTCCTTCAGGTGGAGATAGCAAAAGGTTCGGAGGAGAAACTCCGAAACAGTACTTAAAAGTTAACGGCAAAGAACTTCTAGTTTATACGTTAGAAGTGTTTCAGCATTGTGAATTAATTGATGAAATAATTATTGCCGCTAAAGAAAGCTACTTCGATTTGATAAATGAGCTGAAGGAAAAGCATAACATAGATAAATTAGAAAAGTTGATAGAAGGAGGAGCTACTAGGCAAGCTTCAGTTGCCAACGCCCTCTTTTCTATTAATAATCCAAACGAAAATGATTTAGTAGCAGTCCACGATGCTGCCCGCCCTTTGCTTTCACAAAAAGTTTTAACCGACTCTATAAATTCTGCAAAAAAATTCGATAGTGTTGTAGTAGCAATTACTGCAAGGGATACTTTGTTAAAAGGAAATGATTTTGTTGATGATTATGTTGATAGGTCAAATATTTGGTATGCACAAACTCCGCAGGTATTTAAGTATCATATCATCAATCAATCAATGGAAAAAGCAATCGACGAAAACTTTACAGGTACTGATGAATCAATGCTGGTAAACAAAGCAGGTTATAAAGTAAAGTTTGTGAAAGGTGAATCAACCAACTTCAAAATAACAACTCAGGATGATATTACCTTATTTGCATCCTTAATACAAAGGTAACTTTGTAATTAATGACATTGTATATTATTTTAAAAATACATAACTTTGTGGACTTTTGAGTGGAGTCTGATTGTATGTTAAATTTAATAGTTATAGTGATATTGTCATATCTTGTTGGATCAATACCAACAAGTATATTAGTGACACGTTGGGTTAAGAATGTAGATATTAGAAATTACGGCAGCGGTAACGCCGGAGGTACAAATGTTATGCGAGTACTCGGCTGGAAGTATGGAGTATTCGTAATATTACTTGATGCTTTCAAAGGCGCGATAGCTGTAATCTTTATCGCAAGATTATACCTTGGCAGTTTCCCTTTCCCAAACGCAACTCCTTTTGATGATTTTACTCTTGTTCAAATTATTGCAGGCTTAGCTGCAGTGCTCGGTCATATTTGGACAATCTTTGCTGACTTCAAAGGTGGTAAAGGAATTGCTACTGCATTAGGTTTCTTAATGACTTTAATAACTGTAGATATGCTTTTAGCTATCGCAGTATTTGCTATTGTAGTTTATATATCAAAATATATATCTCTAGGTTCAATTATAGCAGCTGTTTCAGTACCTGTTATCGTTCTTGTTAGAGAAAATATTTTCGGAGCTCAAATTCAAGGATATCAAACAATCCTTCCATTTTGTGTTTTAGTTGCTTTACTAGTTATTTATACTCACCGTGCTAATTTATTAAGATTAATTAACGGTAAAGAAAACCGAATTAATTTTTCCAAGAAAAAATAAGTTATAAATGAAAATATCAGTTCTTGGTGCTGGTGGTTGGGGAACCGCGCTGGCTATCATTCTTCATAGTAACGGTCATGACATAACTTTATGGGAGTATAAAAGAAGTTATGCTCGTGCGCTAAATAGATCGCGCATTAACAAAGTTTATCTACCGGATATTAAGATACCTGAAGAAATTAAGATTACATATAACATTGAAGAGATTTGTAATAACAAGCATATGATTGTGCTTGCAGTACCTTCGCAGTTTATTCGTAGTATATTAAAGCTAATAAAGAAATTTGATTTAAGTGATACGACAATTATTAGCGTTGCAAAAGGTATCGAAAAAGATACTCTTTTAACAGTATCACAAGTGATTGAAGATGAATTACCCAAAATTAACAGTTCAGCAATCGGTGTGTTATCAGGACCATCACACGCTGAAGAGGTAGGTAAGAAAATACCAACAGCTGTTGTTTCTGCATCAAAAGATTTGGAAACTGCAAAGATTATCCAAGCTGCATTCATGACATCATATTTCAGAGTTTATCACTCTACAGATATTTTAGGTGTCGAACTTGGCGGTGCATTAAAAAATGTAATCGCTATTGGTGCAGGTATTATTGATGGAGCACAATTTGGGGACAATACCAAAGCAGCAATAATGACAAGAGGCATAGCCGAAATATCCCGTATCGGAACATTGATGGGTGCGTTACCGGAAACCTTTGCAGGCTTATCTGGAATGGGTGATCTTATCGTTACTTGCATGAGTAAACATAGTAGAAACAGATTTGTTGGCGAACAAATTGGTAAAGGTAAAAAATTAAAAGAAGTATTGAAGAGCATGGAAATGGTTGCCGAGGGTGTTGAGACTTGTAAATCTGCTCATCAACTTGCTGCAAAGCACCATGTTGAAACACCGATAATAAATGCAACTTATAATATTTTATACAACGATAAAGATCCGATTAAGGCTACATTCGATTTGATGTCGAGAGATATGAAATCCGAGCACTAACCTTTTTAAATTCAAGCCTTTTTAATTATATTTAAATCCAATCAAAATCGTTTTAATTATGCCGAAAAGCTTAAATGACTCAGTACAATTCATTAAATCCGTTGGTCCTAAAAGGGCTGAATCATTTTCAAAAATAGGAATCAATGTTGTAAATGATTTACTCTTCTACTTCCCTTCCAAATATTTAGACAGGTCTACTATAGTTAATACACTAAATTTAGTTCGATATGTCAGCAACGGATTTGAAGGAGAGGTTACCATCGTAGGTGATGTAGTTGATGTTGAGTATATTCGATACGGTAAAAAGCAAATATTCAAAGTTTCTTTCAAAGACAAGACCGGACGATTTGAGTGTGTGTGGTTTCAAGGAATAAGATTTTTCAAAGATAGATTTAAAGTTGGAGATACTTATGCTCTTTCCGGCAAGCCGGTAATTACTCGTTACGGGCATATTCAAATTGCTCACCCTGACTTTGATAAACTTACTGAAAACGAATCCGAAGAGTTTTTTAATACTGGCAAAGTAATTCCTTTTTATAAAGTTCCAAAGGAATTGAAGAATCAAAATATTGGTGACTTTAGTTTAAGAAAAATCATTAACAACGTTGTTACAAATTATTATGAGCTATTGGATGAATCGCTTCCTGAATATCTTATACAAAAATATGACTACCAAAATTTATCGACTTCAGTTTACAATTTACACTACCCTTCAAATAAAGAAATATTTGAGAATTCGTTAAATAGATTCAAATACGAAGAACTATTTTATTTTGAATTATTAATTGCTCTGAAACGATCACAAATAAAGGAAGATAAAAATGGGATTTCATTTACCATTTCTGACGAAGTAATAGATAAATTTATTGACTCTCTTCCCTTTCAATTAACCAATGCTCAACTTAAAGTAATAAATGAAATAAAAAGTGATATGCAAGATCAGTCGCCAATGAATAGGCTAATTCAAGGTGATGTTGGAAGTGGCAAAACCATTGTTTGTCTTATTGCGATATTAATTGCTATTAAGAACGGTTATCAAGCTGCATTGATGGTACCGACAGAGATTCTCGCAAATCAACATTATTTAACAATATCAAAACTACTTTCAGAAAGTGGAATTAAAATATCTTTGTTAATTGGCAGTAACAAAAGCAAAAAGAAAAAGGAAATTATTGAATCAATAAAGAACCATGAGGTAGATTTAGTAATCGGTACACATGCAATTATTCAAGACAATATTGAGTTTAGTAAACTTGGATTAGTTGTAATAGATGAACAACATCGATTTGGCGTATCTCAAAGAATGCAACTAATTAGCAAAAGTATTACTCCCGATATTATTGTAACTACAGCGACACCTATTCCGCGAACACTATCGATGACGGTGTATGGTGATCTTGATATTTCAATTATTGATGAGATGCCTAAAAACAGAAAGCCTACAAAAACTTATTTAAGAAATGAAGAAGCACTGCCTAAAATTTACAAGTACATTGTTGATGAAAGCAAGAAAGGTAATCAAACTTTTATCATCTATCCATTAGTTGAAGATTCTGAAAAGATTACCCTAAAGTCTGCTGAAACTTATTATAATGATTTAAAAGATAGTTTCTTCAAGTCTATCAACGTTGGAATGATCCACGGCAAGATGAAATGGGAAGAAAAAGATCAGATAATGTTGGATTTTGCCAATAAAAAGCATGATGTATTAATTTCAACAACCGTAATTGAAGTAGGTATTGATATCCCTAATGCAAACATTATTGTAATAAATGATGCAAGCAGATTTGGTTTATCACAACTTCACCAACTTAGAGGCCGTGTGGGTAGAGGAAACAAACAAGCTACATGCATCTTAGTTTCCGACTTAACGAATAATAAATCAATAACAAATGTAAAAGAAAGTTTTCAATACCTATCAAGTCAAGAAATTGAAAAGAACAAAGCAATTATAAGATTAAATTCAATGGCTGAACACACAAGTGGATTTGATTTATCAGAAATAGATTTAAAGCTGCGCGGGCCTGGTGATATCTTTGGTACAAAACAAATTGGTTTTCCGGAATTTAAGCATGCAGATATAGTTAATGATTATGATATACTATCGAATGCAAAGGCTGATGCTTTTAACATTATTAACGACGATCCTTTATTAACAAAACAAATTAATAACATAATAAAAGAACAAGTAACAAAAAAATACGAATATAAATTGACATACCTCAACACCCCATAAACAAAGGGCTTCATAGACATTCATTATTAAATTCATTAACTCTTTCTTTATCACTATAGTTAATAATAAAAATTATTTGTGTACATGTATTGCATATAAAATATTATTATATATATTGCTATAAATTTTTTGAGAGAGTTTAATATAAGTAAGTTAATTAATAAAAAACTTAACGTTGCTTTAACTTATAACTTAAGACCGGACGAAAACTTCGTCACAGAAAATCTCTCTCTCTACTCTAAGAATTCTTCCTTAAACGATGCTTTTGCTGAATGGGATAGCAAAGAAACTATCTTTGCGATTAGAGATGCGTTAGAAAAATATCACAAAGTTACTATGATAGAATCTAATGCCGATGCTTTTGAACAATTTAGAAAGAACAACTTGGATATTGTTTTTAATGTTTCGGAAAATACTAATGGAATAAGCAGAGAAGCGCAGATACCTGCTATGCTTGATATGCTTAACATTCCTTATACTGGTTCTGACCCTTTAACATTAGCGTCATGTTTGGATAAAGCTCGTACAAAAGAAATATTAACTTATCATAATATTCCTAATCCTAGATTCATTGTTGGTAATGATATAATTGATAAAGATGTTGAATTAGATTATCCACTTATTTTAAAACCTATTGGTGAAGGTTCCAGCAAAGGTATTTTTAATTCATCATTAATAAAAAACTTTGATGAATTAAAGGAGCAAGCAAAACAAATAATCAAAAAATACAATCAACCAATTATTGTTGAAGAGTATTTACCTGGGAAAGAATTCACAGTTGCAATTCTTGGCAATAACAGTGAAGCACAAGTCTTACCAATAATTGAAATGAATTTTGATACACTTCCTGATGATGTTAATCCGATTTATTCATTTGAAGCTAAGTGGGTATTTGATACAAAAGAAAATCAATTAGACTTATACTCCTGTCCTGCAAACATAACTAATGAATTAAAAACGCAAATCGAAAATACTTGTTTAGCAGCTTACAATGCTTTGCGATGCAGAGATTGGAGTCGCATTGATGTAAGGCTTGATAAATATGGTGTTCCAAATATTATTGAGATAAACCCATTACCTGGTGTGTTACCTGATCCGAAAGAAAACTCATGTTTTCCTAAAGCATCAAGAGCAGCCGGTATGAATTATGAAGAGCTAATTAATACTGTTTTATATCATGCATCAAAGAGGAATAACCTAATATGAAAAATCTTTGTGCTGTGATATGTGTGAATGATCCGATAAGTATTTATGATAATTATATCGGAAAAGATATTTCAGACATAAATGAACTAACTGATCTATCTGAAAAAGAATTCTTTATTAACATCGAAAAAGTAAAACAACAGTTAAAAAAATTCTATAGTGATGTACATATTGTAACTGTCGGAAATGATATCATTAAAAACATTAGAAAAATTCAAAGAATAAATCCTGATGTGATTTTTAATTTCGTTGAATCAATTGATGGCAATGCAACTTTTGAAAGCTATACAGCCGGAATGTTTGATTTGATCGGAATAAACTATACTGGAAACTCAAGCTTATGCTTAGGCAATTGTTTGAATAAAGTTAAAACAAAAGAAATATTAGCATCTCAAGGAATAAATACCCCTAGATTTATTAAGCTATCTAAGAAACAAAAAATTGAAGAAAAAACTTTTGAATTAAACTTTCCTGTAATTGTTAAACTTATAAGGGAAGATGCAAGTATTGGAATTTCAGAATTCTCTGTCTGTAATAATTTTGAAGAATTGAAAAAACGAATTAGATTTTTAATAAAAAACTATCAACAAGAATTAATTATTGAAGAATATATAAAAGGAAGAGAATTTAACATTTCCATTCTTGGTGAAAAGGCTTTGCCTGTTTCAGAAATCAGTTTTGAAGGACTGCCAAATGATTTACCCAAGATTGTAACCTATGAAGCAAAGTGGTCACCGGAAACTACTTATTATAAACATACAAAGCCTATCTGCCCTGCTGAAATAGATAAGAAATTAAGTGATAAAATCAAATCAACAGCATTAAATGCTTCCAAAGCAATGAATTGTAGAGATTATGCGAGAGTAGATATTCGCATTAATAAAAAAAATGTGCCTTTTGTAATTGAAGTAAATCCTAACCCTGATATTTCTGTTGATTCCGGTTTTGTTCGATCCGCAAAAGTTGGAGGATTAGATTACGGTGAAATGCTAAACAAAATTGCTGAGTTTGCTTTAGAGAGAAAAGTTTATGATTACGAGTATGAAACAGAAACACATGCAACAAGTTAAAGATATTGTTGCAGAAACATTTAACTTCACAGATGAAGAGAAATCTGTTGCATACGAATTAATTGATGAATCTATAGCTGATGAAAATGAAGGTTACTATAAATCTTTTGTTTTTTTAAATGATGATAATGTTGAAGGATTCTATTGTGTTGGTAAAAGAAGTTTAACTAATGGCGTTTATGATTTGTATTGGATTGTAGTAAAGACTATTAGTTACAACAAAGGTATTGGCAAAGGTCTTATTAGACATTGCGAAGACTATGTGATTAAGAATAAGGGGAGATTAATATTAGCGGAAACATCCTCAAAAGATAGTTATTTTAATACAAGAAAATTTTATGAAAAATGTAACTACAATATTGTTTCAGAAATTAAAGATTTTTATTCCATTGGGGATGACTTAATAGTTTATGGAAAATATTTATAAATATTATAAAGGGTAAATTCATGGAACTATGGCAAAAAATGATACGCAATAGTATCCATACAGTTGATCAGCTTGTTGAAAAGTTTCATATTAATAAAGACGTAGCTGAACAACTTGATGAATTTTTTCAAGCTCGTATCAATCCTTATTATCTATCTTTAATCAGATACAAAGGTGATCCTATTTGGCAGCAATGTGTGCCGCATGAAGAAGAACTTAATGACATGGATGGGTTTGAAGATCCATTAAATGAAGACGCCATGAGTCCTGTACCAAATATTACTCATAGATACCCTGATCGTTGTCTATTTTTAGTTACGAGTCAATGTGGTATGTATTGCAGATTTTGTACTAGAAAAAGAAAAGTTGGCGATAACGGTAAAATCTCAATGAAACAATTAGAATCTGCGTTCAAATATATTGAAGAGCACACAGAAATAAGAGATGTTATTTTATCTGGCGGTGATCCATTGATGCTTACAGATGTAATGTTAGAAAAAATATTAAAGCGTTTAAGGCAAATACCTCATGTTGAAATTATTAGACTCGGGACAAAAATGCCTTGTGTACTTCCTCAAAGGATTACACCTCAACTTTGTGATATGATTAAAAAATATCATCCGATTTATGTTAATACGCATTTCAATCATCCATGGGAAATTACAGAAGAAAGCACAAAAGCTTGTGGAATGTTGATTGACGCTGGTTGCCCAGTAAATAATCAAGCTGTTTTGATGAGAGGAATAAACGATAATGCAGAAGTAATGAAAGAGCTTCTTCTAAAATTATTGAAGATTAGAGTTAGGCCATATTATTTATTCATGGCCGATGAAACAAGAGGTGCTAGTCATTTTAGGACATCTGTTAACGAAGGTTTAGAAATAATTGACAAATTGCGTGGACATGTAAGTGGATTGGCAATACCTCATTTTGTAATTGATGCGCCAGGCGGTGGTGGTAAAATTCCTATGCTTCCAAAGTATGTTATTCACCATGACGATGATAAAATTATACTACGCAATTACAAGCATGAAAACTATATCTACAAAGAATACAAACCCCTTAAAGAAGAAAATGAAGATTCAAAAATAGAAATTGAGATATCTAACAAGAGAAATGGGAAAGCAACTCAACCGAAGAAAATCAAAGAAAGAAAAATTAAAACTAACGAACTTATTGAGAGCAATGGTTGATTCTATTGCTTTCAAAACTTATCAGAATTAGAATTACTTCTTACGTCAATTCCCCAATAAAGTTTCTTCCTTAAAATTTCAAAATAGTTAGTCATATTGGTATGCACTAATCTTACCGGATGTTTACTTTTTTCAATTTCAATTTTCACTGGAGGTTTAAAATAGTGAACTCTTTGTCCATCACAGTTAATTTGAACTGAGGTGTGCTGAGAATTAACCTCAATCAAAATTTTATTTTTGCTTGATAAAACTAGCGGCCTCATTGTTAGAGTATGAGGTGAAATTGGATTTAATGTCATAACATCAGCTTTCGGACTGACAATTGGTCCGCCTGTGGAAAGTGAATAACCAGTAGAACCAGTAGGAGTAGCGATTATAATTCCGTCGGCAGAAAAAGTTGAAACATATTTGTCATCAACATCAATTGCAAGTTGGATCATTTTGGGCCAGCCGCCTTTGTCAATTACAATATCATTGATAGCAAATAATTTTTCATCCTTATTACCATTACAGTAAGCATCTAATGTAATCCTTTCCTCAACCTCATAATTACCATGTTTTAAATCTTTTATCACACTACTTATGCTATTCATATCAAACTCAGCAAGAAAACCCAGCTTTCCAAAATTCAAGCCTAATAAGGGCGTATTATGCTCTCTCGCTTCAAATGCTGTGTTTAACATTGTACCGTCACCACCAATTGAAATTACAACATCACTATTTTTACAAAGCTCAACATTCTCCATAAAGGTTGAGTTATAAATTAATTTTGTAAATCTCTTTTGATAATATTTAAGCGAACTGCTGATAATGTAATCAATTTCAAAAGATTTTAGCTCTTGAATCAATGTACCGACTACATCCAGAATATTATCTTTATAAATATTTGGAACTATTCCGACTCTCATTTTATTTCCACTGATATTTACGTACCTAAATTTTTACCGGATATTACTTGGATAACTGTTTCAATTATAATTTTAATATCATGTAAGAAACTCCAGTTTTCAATATACCAGATATCTAATTCAATTCTTCTCTTTGTTCTTTTTTTATTTTCTTCGAAATCGAAAACATCTCCTCTGTAGCCATTCACCTGTGCCCATCCTGTTATTCCAGGTTTTATTCTGTGCCTTAGCTTGATCTCCTCAACATATTCACTATAAGTGTTGTTATAATTTATAGCATGAGGCCTCGGACCAACAACAGACATTTTACCTTGTAACACATTAATGAATTGTGGAATTTCATCAAGGTTTGTTTTTCTAAGGAGCTTTCCAATTTTGGTAACACGTTGATCACCACTTGTAACCGGATTAAACTTATCATCCATTTTTTTTATATACATTGTTCTAAATTTGTAGCATTTAAATAAGTTATCGTTCAATCCAAATCTGTCTTGTATAAAAAAAATTGGGCCTCTTGAAGACAATTTAATGATAACTGCAACAATCGGAATTAGCCAGCTCAAAATAAAAATCGTAACTAAAGTTGAAAACAAAACATCAAATAATCTTTTTAATATTCTGTTTTGCAACTCATCAAGCGGATTCGTCCTAACAGTTACAATAGGATAATCACCAAGAAAACTGAACTGATACCTGCTTGACATAAGATTATAGAACTCAGGGACAATATGTGCATTTATTGCAAGTCTATCACAAATCAACAATACTGTTTTTACGTTCTCTTCATTCTTTGAGTTAAGATTTATAATTATGTCATTTATATTTTTTTCTTGAACAATCTTTTCAAATTCTTCAAAGTTTTCAAAATTTATTTTAAAGTCATCTAAAAAACCAATAAAGTCATAACCATATTCCGGCTTATTATTTATAGCTTCAGAAATTTTTATGCCATCATCATTTTTTTCAAGAATAGCTAAATTTCTTAAAGCTTTCTTGCTTCTAAAATAAGCATATATGAAATATTCTTTAATTGTAGATAAAACAAAAAGAAAAGCAAAAGTATAAAAAACAAAATTTCGTGTGAAGAGATTTTCTTTTGTAATAAAGATAAAAGCAATTGCTAGCAATAATTGAAAAAAAGATTTTTTGAGTTGGTTACCAAACCTTTCAGCAAATGAACTGTATTCTTTACTGTTTACTGAATAGTCTGAGGAAAGATACCACGTAAAATTCATTAGAAATAGAAGTACAAACATGTAGCTTTTTTCAAGCAAAATTTCATATGACTGAGCAATAATTGCAGCTAAGAAAAATGAAACCGATACAACAATTATATCTGAGATATTTCTAAAAGTTTTTAAGGATTTTTGATTATAGACCATGTGATCGTCTTTATTTTATAATCGCACTGTATTTATCTGTAACATAATTCTTAATATTATCTTCAAAAATGCTTCTTGAAAATTTCTCAGCATGTTTTGATATCTCAACCGGATTAAAATTATCAACATTATTTTCGAACTCATTTACAGCATTGATCAACGATTCCGGATTTTGGCGTTCAAACAAATAACCGGTTTTATTGTGAATTATCGTATCACTTGATCCACCTACCTTATAAGCTATTACCGGAGTACCACATGCTTGGGCCTCAACGTTGGTAATTCCAAAATCTTCCTCAGCGGCAAAGACAAAAGCCTTCGCATTTTGCATGTATTCAATTAATTTATTCTTTTCTAGATAGCCGGCAAATTTAATGTTTGGTGCAGCAAATTGTTTAATCTTCTTTTCTTCCGGGCCATCGCCGATTACAACTAATTTTTTATCTGGCATTTTAGAAAACGCTTCTACGATCAGAACCATTTTTTTATAAGGTACAAACCTTGCAGCAGCTAAGTAATAATCTTCTTTCTTTTCAACTAGCGTGAATTTATCAATGTCAACCGGAGGAAAAATTACATCAGCGGGCTTGTCATATACTTTTTTGATTCTCTTTTCAATGTGTGTAGAATTAGCCACAAAGTAGTCAACACGGTTACGAGTAGTGAAATCCCAAATTCTTATATTATGCAAAAACTTTTTAGCAAGAAATCCTTTAAAACCACTTTTTAACCCGGCTTCATCAATATATTGATGATAAAGATCCCACGCATATCTAATTGGCGAATGACAGTAGCAAATATGTAATTGATTAGCGGAGGTTATTACTCCTTTTGCAAAGGAATGAGAACTTGATAAAACGACATCATAATTTGAAACGTCAAGCTGCTCAACAGCATATGGGAAAAAAGGAAAATAATTTCGGTACATCTTTTTTGCAAAAGGAAATTTTTGAACAGTACTTGTTGTCGTCTTCTTACCTTTTAATATAATTTCCCTTTCTTCATCATTTAAAAAATCAACGAGCGTAAAAACATCAGCATGCGGCCAAATATTAATAAATGATTCAACGCATCTTTCTGAACCCATATAATTAACAAGCCAATCGTGCACAATTGCTATTTTCAATATTTTCCTATCTTCTATTTATCAAGAATATTAACATATAAATTTTCTGTATGCTTTACCATTTTTTCGACACTGAATTTTTCAGAAGCATCTTCCCTAGCTTGATTTGATAAGTTATTCCATCTTTCATAATTAGTTGAAAGATCAAAAATTGCTTTTGCTGCTTGGCGAAAATCTTCCAATTCGTACAGTATCCCGTTTTTGTTATCATTAACGATATCGTTGTTTCCAACAACGTTTGAGGTGACCACAGGAAGCCCCACAGCCATCGATTCAATTAATGAAAGTGGATGGCCTTCCCACCTTGATGTTGATAAATAACATGCAGAATTTATTAAGTAGTCTTGGGGATTTACAACTGCTCCAACCTGATTTATATTTTTTTGAAGGTTATTCTCTGAAACTAGATTTTTTATTAATTCGAATTTATCACCTTCTCCCAAAATATCCAGCATAAATGTTTTCTTTCCGTCGGCAATCAAATTTAATTCTTTAATTACACTGATTAATAACTCCGGGTATTTCTGCTGATCATATCTGGTAAAAGTAACCAGCCTAAATACTTCTTTATAAAAATTATCCTTTGGGATTGTTTCTTCAGGAATTACAACACCGTTTTCAATAATCTCAATTTTGTTACTAGTGCTAATGTTTGCTTGAATAACTTTTTCAAACTCCCCTTTGGAAACAGAAATAAATTTATCCGTAAATACAGATAATAATCTTTCGAGAATCAGATATAATTTCTTTTGTATTGAATTATATTCTCCAACATGTAAACCGTGAAACGTATGAGCACATTTTACTTTATTCATTATTGACAGAAGCCTTGAATAAAGGCCAGCACCTTTTCCCATTGAATGCACAATATCAATTTTGTTGGCGTTTATAAATTTGCGCAATGACCAATAAGAAGTCAGGCTAAACTTTCTGTGAGGAATTTTTATTATCTTTTCTTGACCAGTTAATTGTGCATACCTTTCATAATACGGGTAGTCTTCCGGACAAGCAATATAGGCTTCGTAATTGTTATTTAACTTACTTACCAATCTAAACAAATGCTCAGGTCCGCCGCCGAAATCTGCGCGGACAGTTATGAAAAGTATTTTAGTTTTTTTGATTTCCTGGTTCACAAAATTTACTTCCCTTTTAACCTTACTTTTCTTAGAAGCTCACTCATAATCGGCCAGTTAAGCACTACAAAAATAACAATAGTTAATAACAACATAACATAAATAAAAACAAGGCTAAGATGATAACTGATTACTGAAATTATTGATGCATAGATTAGTAATAAGATAAATCTAAAAATATTGGTTTCTCTTAGGTTTACAAAATCTCTAATGTAAATAAGTCTAACAACCCAAAGTACAAAAAACGATAAAATCGTAGAAAACGCCGCTGCCCAAATTCCCCATATAGGAATAAAGATTATATTTAAAATAAGATTAACTACCCCACCAACACTTGATGTTACAAGTGCAGAAACAGTCTTTTTAGAGATTTGGTATTTCATCCCATAAAACGCGGCAAAAGATGAAAACATAGTTCCGCCTAAAAGTAATGGCACATAATTAAAAGCATCCGAAAAATTTTCAGCAATTAAAGTTTCAATCACGATTTTACTGAAAGGAACTAAAACAGCAACAGCGGTAATTTGTATTACCAAAAGTTTACCAAATACTTCTGTAAAATCGTTAACACTACTTTCATTTTTATTTTGAATAATGGAATACTCTTGCCAGGTCAAATAAAATATCGTGTTAAAGAAAAACAGAATTGCCGCGAATTTATATGCCACTCCGTAGATACCAACGGAATCATTTCCAAGGATAAAGGAGAGCAATGATCTATCAGATAAATTCATCACCCACCAAATTATTGCATCAAATAGCAATGGGAAAGAATACTTAATTATTCTTGAAGCTAGTTTTTTATCAAAACTTTTAAATGAAATGTATTTAACTACATCTATCGATTTTAATAAATATAATACAGCAATAAAATTTCCAACAAAGTAAGAGATTATAATTCCATCTACTTTCATATCTGCATACATTAGTGTAAACAGACATGTTGCAGCTATGCCAACAGTAGATAAAAATCCAGAAATAGAAAACTGAAGCTGTTTTTTTAATCCCCTTGCAATTCTTTGAAAATAGTAAAATAGAAAAGTAATGTTGAAATAAAGGGAAATGAAAAAAATGTATTCAAAATTATAAACAGTAGAAAAGATGACGTAAAACAAATTGAAAGCTATTAAGTTAATCAACACAATAAAGAAAGAAGTGCTTACAACTCCCCTCTCATCCTTTTCATTATCTGCATCAAGTAGAAAACGTATTATTCCCTCAAAAGTCTGCAAAGCAACTACGGGAATAAACAAATTAACTGCAGTATTAATTAATTCAAAATACCCGTATTCGCTTTCACTTAAATATGCAGTTATAAAAGGAAGTAAAAAAAGGAGAATTAATTTAGAACCGGCATTGCCAATAAAATAAACTATAAATCCTTTTGCTAAAGAGGGTTTATTCATTTCTAGGAATATTATTGTAATTCGGCGCGCTTCAAAATAAAGGATATGTTTTCTGTTGTAATTTCACCATTACCCCAAAAATCCATATCTATTAAATAATCAGTAACGTATGCAGCAAGCTGATTAGTGTTAAAATCTTTATATAGTGCTTTTCCAAAACATTGAATTTCTTTTTCCAAAATTAAAGCTTGTAATCCCACAGTAGAATTTATCGTGAAGACCTTTTTGGCATTCATTATTAATTCAATAGTGTTGTAAGAAACAAATTTGAAACCCAATTCACTTTTCAATTTTTCTATTTTTTTAACATAACCAAAATCCACTTCTGCCGGGTGTGGTTTTACTAAAAACTCTAAATTATTTTTCTTTGCATATTCTGAAATCTCAACCAAAGCACCTGAATTATCAACATCACTATTTAATATCAGTTGAGCATCATCGCTGACTTGCATTGGATAAAACACATAATCAGAATTTTTGAAATCAACTTCGTCATAATTGAATTTCCAAAACCTGCGCATCAATTTATTTTTTAGTTTATCGAGTCTTAATATTGGTTCATTTTGCGAATAGCCTTTCAATTTAAATCCGATTAAATCGAGTATATTTTTTTTCACATCAATACTCGCTACAGAAGAGCTTTGAGGTACTTTATGCGAAGCTAAACTTTTATTCAAATACTCTCCTTTCCATAATTCATATGGTTGCATATCCGGAGAATTTATCAGAACATTCTTTTTTGCAAGAAGTGATTTAGCATTTGTCCCTTTTGGATCTACGAATATTTTCCCTGGAAAATTTCCTAATTCAAAAAAGACAGTTTTAATGCCATACCTGATAGCTTCTTGAGATGCAACATATTCAATTAATCTTACTCCACCCCAAAGAAATATATATTCAAAATTATATTTTACATTCAGCGACTCAATAACACTACAAACATTTGAAAGAAGTGTTTTCCCATTGCTAAAACTCAAATCTCCTTTAGCAATTTCGAAAGCTTCCGATATATCAATTTCAGAAGATAATTTGCTGCCTTTGTGAATTTTATAAATACTTAAGCCTTCTTTTTCCGCTTCAAGAAAAATGGAATGCTTATTTGTTAAAAAGATTGGTTCATAATCCAGTTTGTTCATTGCACGTTTCATTCTTGCGAAGAAAGAAAAGTGATTGTTAAAAGTGGTAACAATTAAGATGAATTTGCTCATTAAAAACTGTATCTCGGTAAATAAAATGAAAAATAAATTTAACTCAATAAAAGAAATTAGAAAAGAAATAAAAATGGTTTGATATTATGAAAAAGAAAAGCCGCTTAAGTAAGCGGCTAACAAAATGCAAAAATTATTCAGTGAACGCCATCCAATTACCACCTATGTTTAATAACCTGGTATCATTCCATGTTTTGATTCTAATTGTAAAACCATCACGGGAAATACCTTCAGCGCTGACTGCATAACGAACATTCGAATCTTTATGCGCTTCCAATTTATTTACCATAATTAAAATTTCAGGCACTTGTTCAAATGGTTTTTCAAACTTTACATAAGCTGTATAAACTCTGTCACCTTGATTTTTATGTAATATATAACCACTGCTGCTGCTGTTAGCATCAAATTTACCATGAACAAAACCTTGAGCTACTGCTTGGCTTACAAATCCAAGTGCAATTAATAATACAAATAATGCTGCAAAACTTTTCATAAATCCTCCCTTTTTAATTTGATTAATTTTATAAAAATTAAGAAACAAAATTGTTTCCAACAATTTAATCATGTTTATTTAACGAAAAATTAATTCCGATAATAAACCATATCATGGTAGCAATTTCCTGATCTCCAAAGTTCCATTCTGTGAGTCCGGAAACCAAAAAAGCAACAATACAACCTATTGAAGCAAGAGCAAAGTTCGAAACAAAATCATCACCAATGTTTAATCTATATTGACGATATAATTTGAAAATTATTTTTCCAAATAAATAAATAAAAGCAATAAATCCTGTGATACCCAATATTGCAAGCAAGTGAATGTAATTATTATGCAAGTGCCCTTGAATTTCTTTTTCGTATGGAGATTTATACTTTTTGTAATATTCTGCTAAGTCAATATCACCGACACCAAAGAAGGGATGATCCAGAAAAATTTTCCAGCCGGCACTCCACAACGCTAGCCTTGTTTGGTTGGATAAATTATACGGATCAAAAATACTTGACAATCTGCCTTTAGCAGAGCTTGTAGCAAATATTTTTCCGTTATTATACTTAATCGAGTTCGGTCTGAAACTCAGTTTATATTTTTTTTCTACAATCAGTTCATTATCTATAATTTTTGTTAAGTATAAATCATTTGTATTACTCAAAAGAAGTATTCTATCTGCATGAATACTTGATTTTACAAATCTTACACTTCCATTGAATTTAATTGTAGAAAATGATCTATCTGAGTCTTCGAAATAAAGAAGATCTGACTCATTTTGAAATACCGGATTATTGTTATTAAAAAACAAAAACTTCAATTGCATTTCTTTATCAGAAAATAATTTTTCAAATGTAGAATCATTTCTGAAGATTTCGATGTTATTTAATTTATTTTCTAAAACTAAATATTTCTCACTCACATACAGCTTTTCAAAATCTCTCAAAATTGGATATCTTTTAATATTTATGTTTCCTAATACATTTTCATAAATGGTTAAACCACTATCCCTATCACTCACGTATAATTTTTCGTTAAAGTATTTATAATGGCTGGTAAATCCCGGTGAAAGTATTTCTTTTATTGTTTTTAGGTTGTTTTCTTTAAACTCAGCAATTACAAATCTTGTGTCTAATAATTTTACAATGAGCAAACTGTCATTGTGTTCTACTGCTGATTCAACTGGGGAAGG
The DNA here is from genome assembly GCA_028282005.1 of Melioribacteraceae bacterium. Lineage (GTDB taxonomy): Bacteria > Bacteroidota > Ignavibacteria > Ignavibacteriales > Melioribacteraceae > JANQIV01. The sequence goes on from JANQIV010000231.1 coordinate 43,799, forward strand.
AAATGAAAATTCGCTGATAACTTTACCGTCATCAACTTGCAAAAGTCCGCCTTCAAAATCAGAGACAAGAAAAGTGGAATCGCTGACAAGAATATTACGGGCTCTTCCCTTCGTGTCAATATTTAAAACTTCTGTAAGCTGGTCATTATTTATTTGAAATACTCGAACGAAACTGAAATTCTTTTCAACAAAAAATAAAGTAACAATTAATATCAAGCCTGGGATAACTAATTTGTATTCCCGCTTAATTAATAAAATTACACCGATACCTCCGGCAACACCTATCCACCCTGTTCTTTTGAATGTTGCAACGATAGCCAAAAGAGAAACCGCAAGACCGATAAGCAAAATTACTTTGTATTTTTTATCCATCTTTTCATAAAATAGAAATACAAAAAAGAAAATGATTGTGAAGCTTAACAATTCACTTGTAGTTATTGGATATTGAAAAACTGAGGGACCGCTTCCGGTTAATTGAAGTAAACCTTGCTCAAAATATTCATACGAATTAAAGAGATAAACTGCAGCACTGATAAATGCGAATAAAAGATAAATCCAGAAAAATGTTTTTGCTTTTTTTAAATCTGTTAAAACTACAGGCATGACATACAACAAAGGAAGAAGTAATACTCTTTTCAATAAATTGTTAAACGATTGTCCAAGAAAATCCGAAAAAATTGTTGCTAAAATCTCTGCGACAATAAAAAAAATCAATGCCAATTCAATTCCGCTTTTTCGAAACTGATTTTCTTCCAATAAAAAAGATTTAATTAAGATTAACAGCAGCGCGCCAAAGTAACCTATCTGATTAACAAAAATAGAATTGGTTAAACTAGCACAGAAAATAAAAATAAAAAATAAAATTAGGTTATCAATTAAGCGAATTGATTTGTTATCACTTTCCATTAAAAATCTCTAAACTGCATTTCATAAAGTTTGCTGTAAAGCCCGTTACTTTCTTTGATAAGTTCATCATGTGTTCCTTCTTGAATTATCTTACCTTGATCTAAAACAATAATTCGATTGGCATTTCTAATAGTACTTAGTCTGTGAGCTATTACAAATGTTGTCCTATCCTTCATTAGTCTTTCAATTGCTTCCTGAACAAGTTGCTCAGATTCATTATCCAAAGAAGACGTTGCTTCATCAAAAATCATTATAGGTGGATTCTTCAATAAGGCACGTGCAATCGAAATACGCTGTCTTTGTCCGCCGGATAACTTTGTACCACGTTCACCGATAATGGTATCATAACCATTTGGTAATTCTAAAATAAATTCATGGGCGTTTGCTGCTTTTGCAGCTCCAATAATTTCTTCTTCAGGGTAATTACTGAAACCATATGCAATATTATTTTTAACAGGCTCATTAAACAACACAACCTCTTGTGTAACAATACCCATTAGCTTTCGGAGGTCATTTAATTTTATTTGCTTGATATTAATTCCATCTAACAGTATCTCACCATTGGCAACATCAAAAAAGCGTGGGAGCAAATCTACAACTGTTGTCTTACCGGCACCACTGCTGCCCACAAAAGCGATTATTTCACCTTTATTAACTGTAAAATTTATACCTTTTAAAACCAACTCATCTGAATCGTCATAGTGAAATCTGACGTCTTTATACTCAACTTTTGCGTTAAAATCGTCTACCGAGACAGAATCTTCAGTATCTTTTATTTTTGGTTCTGTTTCTAAAATTTCAAAAACCCTATCTGCTGCCGCACTTGATTCTTGAATTCTGTTATTAATATTGCTCAACTCTTTTATTGGTGTCATCAAACTAAAAATCGCAAAAAGGAAACCGAGAAACTCACTAGCCTTTAACGCACCTTCTTCGAGGACGAGATGTCCGCCGTAATAAATCATGGCAGCACCGACCATAACACTTAATAATTCAGTTACAGGCGAAGATACATTTCTAATTCTTACCATCTTTAAGGCTTGTCTTCGTAAGCTGTCGGTTTGTTTTTTGAACTTATCATTTTCATATTTTTCCATACCAAAAGCTTTTACAATTTTTACGCCTGATATCGTTTCGTGAAGAATTGTTGTTAGCTCAGACATTTTTTCTTGAAGGAATGTACTTTGCTTTCTGAGAATTTCACCGATTTTAGCAATCACTATTGATGAAGCGGGGATTACAATAATCGAGAACAAAGTCAATTTCCAGGTTATCGACAGAGCAATTCCGAGAAAAACCACTATTGTTAAAGGCTCTCTGATAAGGTTAAAAAATATTGTTGAAACGCTTGTCTGAATTACGTAAACATCATTTAGTATTCGTGAAATTAAATTGCCGGTTTTTTCTCCTTTAAAGAAACCCATAGGCAATTTATGCAAATGAATATAGGCTTGATCACGTATACTTTTAATAACCCCTTGCTCAACATAAGCTAGGAAGAAAGCTTGGAGATAAGCAAACAAGTTCTTGCCAAAAAAGGCTAGAAAAATTAGAATACAAATTCTAAGCAATACTTTTGAAGGTTCACCGTCAAAAATAAAATCTTGAAAAGATTGTTTTAGATTATCAAAGTAACCGGTTATAGAGTTTGAAGGGATACTACTTTCTTCAATTACTTTTTCTTGCTGGCTATTCGCAAACTTTGAATCTTGAAAAAGTGCATCCAACAACGGAATTGTTAAATATATTGATGCACCGTTTAGCAGTGCATATATTATCGTACAAATAATTGAGAGTGATAGGTGCTTCCAAAAGGGTTTTACGTAGTTTAAAATTTTGAAGTAAGTTTCCAATAAAAAGATTTCCTTAGATTCTATTTATTCCACATCCATCTTTAACTTTTATTGAATCAATAAAGATGTCTTTAAATGGATTATAGATTATTATTTTCTTATCGTTAATCCATTGATCAAATATAACTAAATTACCATGCACTATAAAATCAGTAGATTCACCTTGATCAAACTGAATCTGAATTTTACCATCTTTCAAATTTACGACAAACAATAATCCCGTAGTTCCTTCAAATGATAATACACAATAATCTTTTAACCATTCTACTTTGATTATTTTTAATGAATCTCTAACTATCGGAATTGACTGGTTATTTATTTGATCAGTAATTGCATAGTTTATAATCGATCCTTGAGCAAAAGATTCAATTTTGTATTTCATGCCCGGGGATGTTAATTCAACTTTATCTACTATTGGTATAGGGAATCCATCGTTTAATAAATCATATTCTTCAAGAGTATCGGCAACTAATTCAAAATTGTTATTAAAAGTATTTTTTGCTCTAAAAATGTGTGACGAGTTAAGTGAATCTAAATAAGTATAATAATTTGTGAACACTGAATCGTTTTCCCATTGAGAATAAATCTGCAGACCATCACCATATTTTTTTATTCTTTTTACTTTTCCCTTTGTAAACGAATATAATTTAGCATCTATCACAAAAGGAAAACCTGCTCTGCTACCAATTGACAAAGCTGTATTGAAATTCAAGATTTTATTATTCGCACTTCTTTCAAGTCTAACAATATCATTGCCCCATTTATTCCAAAGTAGGTTTATTTTCTCAGTATACAAATTATACGTGAATAGAGACTTTCGTTGATTTTCCATACCTACGAAATAAATGTTGCTAAAATTATCATCCACTTTTTCATTTGAAGAAAGCTCAATAATTTCAAAGTCTTTAATCAATTCATCCGAATAAAATGAAAATGCTCTTTGTCCTGCATGAAATGTATTTTTGTAAAAACCAATTCTTATTTTTTTCGCAGGCCCTGAATCATCAAAATAGACTGAATCATCAATTGTAGATTTTAACTTAAGAAAAACCGAATTTATATTTTCATCAATGTTGAGGAGTTGAATTGAATAATCACCTTCTTCAACTTTGCCATAGTTTGTTTCCACCTTATCTTCTTTACAAGAGATAAAAAAAAATAAGAATCCTGTAAATAGAATTATCTTTTTCATGTTATAAAAAAATTCTCAAAATAAATTCTGTTACACTAACTACGAACATCATAAAATACTTCCATAGGGGACTGTAAATAAAAAGGAATAAAATTATCGTTCCGTAAAAGCCAAGATTTAAAATTTTTGCTGTTATTTGATTTGGGAAAAGATCAAATAAAATATGTGAGCCATCCAACGGTGGTATAGGTAACAAATTAAAGGCAAACAAGAACACATTAAAATAAACTGCCAATGTGAGTACCGAATTTAACCAACTATTTGTATCTGGAGTTAAAGCTTGATTTAGAAACAGCAATGATGCAAATAATAAAGCTAAAGCAAAATTTGAGACCGGACCAGCAACTGAAACTAATGCATCATCTTTGTAGGGATTCTTAAAATTGTTCGGATTCACCGGAACTGGTTTTGCCCAACCAATAATCAGAAACCCGGATGCAAAAGCAATAAAGGGCATCAGTAAACTACCAACCAAATCTATATGCTTAATTGGATTTAATGTCATTCTGCCCTGATCCTTTGCAGTACTGTCACCAAGCTTATTTGCATAATATGCGTGCGCAAATTCATGAACTGCAAGTGAGATAAAAAACAATGGTAAAAAAATCAAAAAATTTATGAGTCTTTCGTTTACTTGTATTTCGCCCAATTTATTTGCCCCTGGGATGATAATCATGAAATTCTTGTTTAATAAATTCTCTATCAATATGCGTATAGATTTGCGTAGTTGAAATATCAGCGTGTCCAAGCATCTCTTGAACAGCTCTTAAATCAGCACCGCCTTCCAATAAATGTGTTGCAAAGCTATGACGAATGGTGTGTGGGTGCACTTCCTTTTTTATTCCAGCTTGTTCACAGTATTTCCTTAAAATTTTCCAAATACCCATTCTAGAAAGCTTTGTTCCTCTAACATTTAAAAAAACATGGTTGTGACTATACATTCGTTTTTCTAATAACGGCCTGAATTTTTGCAAATAACTTATCAACGAATCTATTGCACTTGAGCCAACAGGCACAATTCGATATTTATTGCCTTTACCCAAAACTCTTACAACTTCTTCCTTTAATAACAAATCAGATATTTTTAAGTTTATCATCTCAGAAACACGAAATCCTGATGAATAAGATAATTCAAGTAGAGCTTTATCTCGGGCGCCTAATTTATTTTCAACATCCGGTTGTTCCAATAAATTAAAAATCTCATCAACAGTGAGCACTACCGGCAGCATACGTGTTAATTTAGTTGAAGATAAATTCTCTGACGGATTTTTACTTATATATTTTTTCTTAAATAAATATTTAAAGAATCCTTTTAGTGATGATAAATACCTTGCTACAGTAGTACTTCCAAGTCCAATCTCTCTTTGCAAATTAAAATACTTTGAAATAATTGTTGAAGTAACTCCACTCCAATCATTAACGTCTTGTTCATTTGCAAAAGTTATAAATTTATTGATATCATTGGAATATGACGTAATCGAATTATCTGATAAGTTTTTTTCTAACTTTAGAATAGCCAAATATTCTTTTAGGAAATCTTCCATTAGTTTTCAGCAACAGCGTTTTCTAATTCTTCCTG
>JANQIV010000027.1 GCA_028282005.1 Melioribacteraceae bacterium
TTAAATCGAAGCCTTGTCATTCTGAACTTGTTTCAGAATCTTTTCAGCTAGATTCCGGATCAAGTCCGGAATGACACGTATTTAAAAAAAATTACCTTCTTCCGGAATAAAGCCCGCCAGATTTATCCACTTTAATATCCTGCAATTCCGGAGCTTTCATTCTTATGTTAAATCTATAACCGCGAAACTGCCCGATTGGGTTCCATGAAAGATTAATTTCCCAACAGCCAAGGTCGCGGTACATTGTTACCGAGGGTGCAGAGATTTCATCATTTTCAATATCGTAACTTCCGCGTAAAGTTATTTTCCAGTTTTTGGTTAAATTCATTCCAAGATTGAAACCAACATTTGAAGTACGGAAAACATTGTTTGGATTATTTTTAGAGATACTGTAATTGAAATCCAAACTCAAATTCCAAGGAATCGTAAAATCAGATTCTTGCCGTTCGAGCTCCGAGATATAATCGTTTCGTTGCACTTGCCCCAAACCGTCATCATCATTTTGCGGAACCCGGTTTTGTTGTCTTTGACCGGTTCGTGTTTCTCCTTTTAATTTTTCTCCACTCAAAGTTGTCGAAGCAGAAAAACTAAAATTTGTCATCCGGAATAATCCCTTTCCTTTTGAAACAAGGAAGTCATTTACAAAACCACCATTCTGAAAATCATAAAAAGTAAATGTTGAGCTGCCGGAAAGATTCAGCAAATTACCTATTTGAGTTCTGTAACTAAGACGGAGATTATCCAAGTTCAAACTGTCCTTAGCAAAATCATAGCCGCTGCTTGCAGTTAAATTTAACAGCTTTATTTTTTGTTGTTGTGAAGATGTGTCTGTCGGATCCTTGATAGTTTTTATTTCAAAAATATTTCCTAAGGAAAAATTAATTCTTTGGCTTTCACCGCTTGAGGTTCCGCCAAAAATCCCTTCGCTAAACTTATCATATCTAACCTGTTCACCATCTTTGTTAGTGTAAGAATCATAATATCCCCAAAAGTCTTCTGAGAAATCGGGACGATAACTGTAACTAATTGAGGGTGAAAGTGTGTGCCGGAAAGCTTCAATTCCTAACATGTTCGGCTGCCAAACGCCGTAAAGTTTTGTGTTTGCAGACATGCTCAAACTGAAAGTACGTACAAAACTTAATTCATCAACTTTATTATCAACAACGGAATCTTTACGGGTTATTTCTCCGTCAACTTCTTCTTCAACAATAATGTTTTCTTTTAATATTCTGTTTGGGTACCATTTTTCTTCGTAACTTATTCGGGGAGAAATACTAAAAAAACCAACCTTAGGCGAAGCACTTAAATTTATATTGTGAATGGCTCCGTTTCTAATTTCAAGCTCACCGTCGGTTGACTGTCTCCGGTTTCTTAACCTACCTGTGTATGAGTAATTAATATATTCGTACCAAATTTGATCACGAGTGCTGGTTGTTGTTTCTCTCTTAAAAGGATAAACCAGCTTTTTATTGAATGTTAAATTCGGCAAATCTTCTGAGATATCACCACTTTCAAGATTTTGATTTCGACTGTAATTCACTGTGATGCTGTTACCGGATTCATCCCAGCTCTTTCTTAGCGTTGCATTCGATACAATATTTTTTGTTAGCAATTCATTGTAGCTAGTACTATTGTTAGATAGATAACTGCCGGACTGAAATCGAAGATTTACATCTAAACTGGTCGTGGGGTTAAATCTTTGGTTGTGATAAACTGATAAATTCCAATCTTTACTTTCTGTTCTATCGGGATCACCTTCTTCACCCACTGTTGTGTTGGAATAATTAAAACTCACATTGCCGTCAAACTCATATCTTTTTTTGTACCGCACACGGCTGTGAATTCCGTATCCCCCTTTTGTGTAATAATCTCCGGTCAACGCTAAATCGTAATAGTCGCTCAGTGCAAAGAAATAACCAAAATTTCTAAAGTACGAACCAAGCCTTGCGTCTGTTCCAAACGTAGGCACAATTGCACCGGACCTTCTTCCTGCCTCTGTCGGGAATACTGCAAAAGGAATCGGTACCGGAACAGGAACACCGGCAATGAACATAAAAACCCACTTTGCAATTACTTTATCATTTTGTATAACTTTCATTTGGTCGGCGTAAAAATGAGTGTGCGGCGGGTCTTGCGGACAGGTGGTATAAATTCCATCTTCAATAAAGTAAGTATCGTTGCTTACCTTTTTTACTTTTGCGCCTTCATAGCGTGAATCCCCTTTATCATTTTTTGCAACCGAAATAAAACCACGCTGAGTTTTGAAATTATATTTTATTGAGCTCCCACCGTAAGTTTCACCAGCCTCTGTGAGCACAGGAGTATCCATCAGCTTATTGCCTGTTGTATCGGCTGTATCTTTTACCCCAAATGCTTCAAGGTCGTTACTTTGGAAATCGACATTAATCAATCCGCTGTTGAGTTCGGTCTCTTTGTACTTTAATTTGCCCGACCCGTAAACAAACATCTTTCTATTTCTGATATCAAAAAAAAGTGAGTCGGAAGAACTGGCAAATACTACATCATCGACGTCGTACTTTTTAGTTTGAGCAGTAGTATCAGATGTAGTGGTGGTTTCAACTAAATCCTGTGGGGTGGATAAATTATCTGTAGTTGGCGAAAATACTGAATCAGCATTTTGTGAATAAACAAAAGAACAAAGAAAAATTATAAGTATGGGTTTTATTTTCATCAAAACTATGAATCAATATTTTCAATTTTAGTTACTATAACTATTTATAAATGATCCTAATCTAATAAGGAAAATCTTATTCAAGAATCCATTTTCTGGCTTCTTCAAAATTTTCAAATAGTTTTACTTTCATAAATCTATTATTAACAGCAGTCAACCAAAAGTCCAGTATTTTCATGTCAGCTTTTTTTACAACCATTGCAGCCTTATGTAAGACTTGATCCAATTCTATTTCTTGATAATACTTTACCAAAGCATAGTCTTCATGGTGTTTTAAAGGGAAAGAAGCATAACTTAGTTTTGAAATAATTTTCGATTTATCTTTTTTAACCATTATTTCTTTTATGAAATCTGCTTCTTTCTTTGCAATTTCGAAATCTGCTTCTTCAAAAAATTCAAAGTAAATAAACTCATCATAAACCTTATACTTAAAATTATCTTTCTGTTCCATCTTAATTAAATTTGTAATCAACAACTGTAATATCACCCGGATATTGAATATCACCTATCGGTGTTCCAATCACCGGTTTTGTTAATAGTTTTATATGAGAAGTTATACCTTCAACACCGCCAAGTGCAAGAATAGGTTTGATTGTATTGTTGAAGTTATTCCCTTTTACCCACTCCCATAAATCAATATCAACTTGAATAGGAATAATTGTTACATCGGCTTCACCCGGAACAACAACAGGTTGTTTAATATTTGCAGTCAGGTATTCGCTTTCATCAATGTATAATGTAAACGGCAGCGATTTCAAAGTAATATCGGAAGGTGGAGTTCCTGTGCTGCCATCATTCGGATTTTTTGCCGCAACATTCAAAGTAAAACTCAATGGCACTTTTTGATCGTAAACAATTTTGTATAACGCAGCAACGTGCACAGCACTAAACTGTTCAAGCTTAGTAATATTGCTTATATCAATTCCGCCCAAAGTCAAATCACTAGCAGAATCAATTTTAAACTGAAGTTTCTGAAAGTTTGCGATAGTCTTTAAAACACCGCAACCTGAAATAAAAAAGATCAAACAAAATGTTATTATTATTTTTTTCAACTTAGTTTTGACTCCTCAATTTTTTTGATTATTTCTTCCGCAACCTTCAGAGCTTTTAAGCCGTCTTCTCCACTAACCACCGGCCTTTCACCATTTGTAATTGCATTAATAAATAATTGCAACTCGTGCTTTAACGCATTCAATTCTGGTTTTTCCGGATTTTCATAAACTAATACTTTTTTCTTTTCACCAACACCAATCTCGCCAAAGTTCATAAACTTATTTACATTTTCATCTTGTGGTTCAAGCAATCTAAATACTTCTGAAGTACCTGTGGTAAAATCCAAAGATATATAAGCATCTCTTTGAAAGATTCTCATCTTTCTCATTTTCTTTTGTGAAATTCTGCTAGCTGTAACGTTTGCAACTGCTCCGTTTTCAAATACAATTCTGGTATTTGCAATATCAACATGATCAGAAACAACAGCTACGCCGCTTGCGTTGATACTTTTTACCTCACTGTTTACAAGACTTAAAATTATATCAATATCATGAATCATTAAATCGAGAACTACCGCAACATCTGTACCTCGTGGGTTGAATAATGCAAGTCTGTCCGTCTGTATAAATTTCGGTTCAAGTTCATATTTTTCTAAAGAAACCAAAGCCGGATTGAATCTTTCAATGTGCCCAACTTGCAACACTAAATCCTTTTCTTTTGATAGTGCTACAACTTCTTCGGCTTGTTGAATTGTTGATGTTATGGGCTTTTCTACAAAAACATGAACACCTTTTTCAAAAGCGCTTTTTACGATTTCATAATGTGCGCTTGTAGATGCGACGATTGAAACAGCATTAATGTTACTTAATAATTCATCAACGGAATCAAAAACTTTAACATCAAATTCACTACCAACAGCATTAGCTTTCTCTGTATCAACATCATAAATACCAATAAGCTCACAGTTCTCAACTTCTTTCAAAAGTTTTGTATGTATTTTTCCTAAATGTCCGGTTCCGATAACACCAATTTTAATGTTGTTCATAATCTCTCACTATTAATTTTATTATAACCAATTATTTTATCGTAGCCCCCAAATTGCGGGTCTTGGTAATAAACGAAAACTCTGTAATCGTTGTTTGTTTCCCAAAAATTACCTTCAATTGCTAATTTGTTTATGTTGCTGATTTGCCCGTCTTCTTCATCAGCGGTAACATACATATAGTTGTACATACCCCTTTTCAATTCAACATACAACCTATAAACCCCCTCAACGGGTATTAATTCAAAATCAGGCCAGACTTCCCAATCGGTGAACGAACCAATTATAAAAATCCTTTGATCAAAATCTTCCGGCATTCGTAATCGAAAAAGTACGTCCATGTAATCAGCATAAGTGTCATTAAATCTCAAAATTCTAGATGAACCATTATTGTCTCTTCTGCCATAATTAAAAAAACGATCCACTTCGATTCCGTCAAATTGCGCGACTGTTTCAGGCGGTATAAATTTGTTTTTATCTCTTAGATCTGTAATCCTATATTCATTTCCGGGGAAAACATCTTTTGCAATAAATGTAAAACTATTTCCGCCGTCCCAATCGTAAAATCTGTTTCCGCCAAATAAATCTCGTTGAATTTTTATAGGATCGCTAATCTCTAGATTTTTAATAATTTCCACTTCTGTTAGGTTAGTATTGAAAAGCGAGTCTGGTAATTCAAAATCATTAGAAATTGTAAAGGTTCTTCCCAATGATGCAGGATCAGAGACTGAACCTTCAAATCTTGACCGACGAATGGAGGTCTGCATTCCGATTTCAGGATAAACGACATAAAATCTGCCCCAATCGTAAACCATTGACGTATCATGCGAATCAGTTATAAAAAACATCCACTTACCCGAAAATGGGAATTTAATATCTCCGTTTGGGTACTCTTCTTTAAAGTGAAAATCCGCCCCGGCATTACTTTCGGAAACAACATCAAAATAAATACTGTAATCGATGTTTGAACCAAGAGCAGTTAAAAATATATTATCATAAGGCACCCAATCTTTATCACAAAACTTAAATACAATGCTTAAGAAAGGTGATGAATCTGCTTCAACATCAAATTCAATAGTTATATTATTTTCTGATTCAGTGCTAAAATCAATTAACGGGAATGATGCTTCTTTAGAACTGTTGTAAGTTCTAAGACTTTTAATTAGAAAATCATTTGAAAAAATGATAGTCGGTAAGATGAATAAAAAGATTACAATACGAATTTTCATATTAAAATATTTCAACACATTTTATGGAAGAATATGGTACAAAAATTTTAAACATTCTTCCTTCTCTAACGGACTCTAGTAAGATTCCTTCATCGTAAGCGCCAATCATTTTACCGGTTTTAAATACAATTTCATAAAAAGTAGGGTGATCGTTCTTTTTGTCACCATGAACTACGCCGTAATTTTCCTGCATGGTAATATTTAGGGTGTGGTCAATAAATTGATTCCAGTCGAACTGCATAATTTATCTCCGTGCAATTTTAGGTATTGTACAATATTCAAATGATAAAGTTACCTAAAAACGAAGTTTATTCCAACGTAGATACTTAGTTTAGGAAAAGCGAAAAAGCAGTTATCCATAAAAAATAACTGCTTTAATTTAAAGGAGGATTAAATTTCTCGTACTTTAATATCGCCACCGGAAGTTTTACATTCTAAAGAATTGCCACCACCATTTAATGTTCCGGTTAATTTATTCTTCTTTCTATGCGTTTCTCTCATACCGTCAATGTCGCAACGTACTCTGCCGCCGCTTGTTTTCAAATAAACTTCAGCTTCAAAATCTGATGGAATATCCACTATTATATCCCCACCTGAAGTTCTAAGTTCAATTCCTTCGTTATTCCCAACATAATCCAATTCAATGTCACCTCCGGAAGTACTTGCATCAACTTTGCCGTTGGCTGAAGTTAGTTTTATATCACCGCCTGAAGTATGAACATCGAGATCTCCGCCGGAATTTTCACAAACTATATCACCACCGGAAGTATGCACAGATGCGTTTCCTGTGTAATCAAATAATTGAATATCGCCGCCGGAAGTGTGTAGTTTAACTTTTCCTTTCAAATTTGTTATGTCGATATCACCACCGGAAGTTTTTACTCTTACATCAAAGTTTTCAGGTACTTTAATTTGGAATTTTAAATTGTAGCCTCTTCCCCAATTAAACCATGATGATCCCCAGTTGCCTTCTTTATCAGCTTTAATCATTACTCCTTCAGAAGTCTCGTAAAACTCAAAATCCATTTTGTCTTCTGCTTTTCTGCTTCCGTAAACCTCAACGTGTAATTCGTTTCTGCTCCAAGTTTTAATATTAACGTCACCCGATCTCGTTTCAACTTCCAAAAGTTGCCCGGGATTTACATCAAAAGTTTTCTCTTCAATTTTTCGTGATTGAGCAAATGAAGTACTATAAATTAGTAATCCGGCCATTGCTATTAAAATTATTAAATATAATTTTCTGTCCGTTTCTAAAGATTTTTTTAAATTCATGAACTTCTCCGATCATTTTTTATATTTGACTAAAATCTTTTTCAGAATGTTACAATAAATCTGATAAATTAGACTTCAGATTTTGAAAATTGTTGTACAAAACCAGGAATTTATTGAAAATATTATTAGTAATAATTGGTTCAGGAATTGGAGGCGGATTTAGATTTTGGATTTCTGCATTCCTTCAAAAGGTATTGCCAGTCTACTTTCCAATTGGTACTTTAGCGGTAAATTTTTTGGGAAGTCTTTTATTAGGTATTCTTATTTTTGTTTTTGACGATAAACAATTGATTGACTGGAAGCTTAAACTTTTGCTTGGTGTCGGTTTTTGCGGTGGATTTACAACTTTCTCTACTTTCTCTTTTGAAACATTTAACTTGTTTAAAAATGCAGAATTTTTACTTGCCGCTTTTAATATATTGCTGAATGTTTTAATTACTATAATGGGCGTTTATATTGGTTACTTAATTTCTAAATAAAATTCAAAAAAAGATGAATTATAAATATAAAATATCCATTCTGTTTTTCCTTGCTACTGTAAACTTTATTAACTCACAAAGCAAATATAACTTCGATCAATTTCTTGATGACGGTGGTAAAATTTTTGAACGGCCGATAAAATGGAACGGCAAAGACTGGGCTGCTTTAGGGATTTTTTCACTTGCTACTTTTTCTATTATGAATTACGACGATGATATTAAGCATTACATTCAAAAAGAAAGGAATGGTTCAGATAATTTAATTATGCAATTCGGCACTTTATACGGTGAGCCTTACGTCCCGTTAGCAACTGCATTGGGTTTTTATTTGCATGGTGCCGCTGCAGATAATAAACATAATAAAAACGTAGCATTTGAATTAACTGAAGCTTTTGTGTACACAGGAATAGTAACTACAATTGTAAAGTTTGCCTTCGGAAGAGAGCGTCCATTTCAAGCAAAATCGTCATCTGAGTTTTATCCGTTTTCATTTAAGAATAATGCTTATATGTCTTTCTTTTCGGGCCATACAAGTTCAGCATTTTCAATGTCAACCATACTTGCCGAAAACACTGACAGCGACTTATTAAAGATTGCAGCTTTTATCCCAGCTTTTATTACTGGTGCTTCCCGGGTTTATCACGACAGGCACTGGACTTCAGATGTTTTTATGGGGGCAATTGCCGGATATTTTATCGGCAAGTTTGTTCATGATTTACACGAAGAAGAAGCAAAATTAGAAAATGTTCAGCCAACTTCGCCATTAATTAATTTCATCATACCATTATAATGAGATATTTAGATTTAGCCGTTTCCATTTTCACAAAATGGTCAAACGAACAAATAAAGACAATTAACACTTTGCCCCAAAGTGGTTCCAATAGAATTTATCTAAGAACAGAAAGTGAAAATAAATCTGCTATTTGCGCAATTAGTAAAGATGATAGAGAGAATAAAGCTTTTGTCACACTCACAAAAAATTTCCATAAAAAAGATTTGCGTGTGCCGGCCCTTTACGAAGAAGATTTAACGAACTTTGTTTATTTAGTTGAAGACTTGGGTGATCTGAATTTATGCGATTTTTATAACGATGTTAATGTATCCCCTGAAAACAAAATCTCAGTTTACAAAAAAATAATTGGGAACCTGATTGAATTACAATTAAAAGGTTTGGAGGATTTGGATTCATCAGTATTCTACCCTCGAGAAGCATTTGACCATCAATCCATTATGTGGGATTTGAATTACTTCAAATATTATTTTCTGAAGTTGTCCAAAGTACATTTTTACGAACAAGATTTAGAAGATGACTTCAATTCATTTGCAGAATATTTAACAAATACTGATTGTAATTATTTTTTGTTTAGAGATTTTCAATCGCGTAACATTATGTTGGTAAACAAAGAGCCATATTTTATTGATTATCAAGGTGGTAGAAAAGGAGCACTGCAGTATGACATAGCCTCCCTTTTGTTTGACGCAAATGTTAATCTTTCAGAGTATAGAAAAGATTTGCTGAAGTATTATATTATTCAGCTAAAGAGCAAAATGAATTTGGATGAAAATGAATTCGTAGAATACTTCTACGGTTATTCACTAATACGATTATTGCAAATGCTTGGCGCTTTTAGCTTCAGAGGCAAGATCGAAAGAAAACCTCATTTTGAGGAAGCGATTCCACAAGCTTTGGAAAACCTTGAATTAATTTTATCTAAATTTGAAAAAGCGAAATCGTTCCCGACTTTGTATAAAGTTCTTAACAGAATAATTTCAAATTAATAAAAACTATTTACTTATGCTATGAAAGCAATGATACTGGCAGCCGGTTTGGGTACAAGATTGCGTCCGCTTACTAACGATATCCCAAAAGCATTGGTAAAAATAAACAATGTTCCCTTGCTTGAAATTATAGTTAATAAACTAAAAGAGAGTGGATTTGATGATATAACTATCAATGTTCATCATTTTGCCGATAAAGTAATCGACTTTGTCAATTCAAAAGATAATTTTGGAATTAATATTTCAATTTCTGATGAGCGAAATTTACTTCTTGATACAGGCGGCGGTATTAAAAAAGCCTCAGTTTTTTTTAATAATAACCAACCATTTCTAGTTCACAATGCTGATATAATTTCAAACATAAATTTGAAAAAACTTTACGAATATAATTTATCGACAAACGCTGCAATTACACTTGCCGTAAATAAAAGAGAGAGTGATCGATATTTATTGTTCGATGATAAAAACAATCTTACTGCCTGGGAAAACAAAATAACCGGTGAAAGAAAAGAAGTAAAAATGCAGACCGGAAACCGGAGACCGCATAACGAAAATCGATTTGGCTACTGTGGAATTCAAGTTATGCATCCAAGAGTTTTTAAATATTTTCCAGATGATAGCATATTTTCAATTATTGATTTTTACCTGTACATAGCATCAAAAGAAACAGTTAATTGTTTTTTCATAAATGATAGTTATTGGCAAGATGTCGGAACAATTGACGAATTAAAAACTGCAGAAAATTATCATTCTAAATTATAAGTAATAGAAGTTGATTTATATCAAACTTAACATTTTTTTATCTTATCTCTATTTTAAGTAAAAAATCATTTTCGTATCTTTTTATATTCTTAGTATTGTGTTATTCATTCTCATTAGATTATTCGCAATTTAATATAAATAAACAAGGGGGCTTTATGAGAAGGGTAATACTATCCTTAATTGCTTTTCTATTTTTATTTTCATCAGTTAGCTATTCGCAGTTCGAAAATTGGAGGCTTATCAATCCGGATTGGGATAATAACCTTTACGGGTTTGCAAGAGAAGACTTTAACGACTGGCCTTTTGTTACAACCGAATGGGCTGCAACAGATAACGGGATTCTTTTAAGAACACGTGATGACTGGGAAAACTTTCAACCGGTGCAGGTGGGTAACGAAAAAATCAATCGTGTTAATTGGGAATTTAATAATGATGGTACGACTTCACGAATTATTGCTGTTGGCGAAAACGGTACAATCGTAACATCGAAAGATGGCGGTGCTACGTGGGATATCAAAACCTCTGGTACATCTCAGAATCTACATGGACTATCAACCCAATTACAGCCTGGCCAAATGAGTACAGACGCATTTTATGGATGGGCAGTTGGCGATGGCTCCACAGTTTTATATACCTTTGACGGTGGTGACACTTGGGATAAACAGTCTGTTGAATTTCCAATGGATGAACTTCGCGGAGTTGGTTTCAAAGATCCGGATAGTGGACTTATTGTTGGCAGACATGGAATTGTTTATAAAACCACAAACGGCGGATCAAAATGGGAATACAAAGCTGCTGATCCGTCAAATCCGCACTTTAAAGATGTTGTATTTGGAGACTCTGGTGGTGTTGCTGTTGCTGTAGGAGAAAGCGGTAAAATTTTCAAGACCAGTGATAATGGTGATACTTGGATGAATATTCCAAGCGGTACTAATAAAAATCTAAATGCTGTTGCTTTTGGCGATTCAGGTTTCATTGCCGGTGGAGATGATGGAACAATACTTCGAGCACCAAAGAGTGGTGATTCATGGATGTCAGTTGAAACAGGAACAATGGAAGATTTTAATGCAGTACGTTCTGATAGCGGCGGCCTATTTTGGGCAGTTGGAAACAACGGAACAATTGCTACAAATACACCGCCAATGGAAGAAGGTCCAGATAGCAGTAGAGTAAGGCCAAGAATGGGTAATAAGGGAGTTCAGGTTGACTGGGACAGCTCAGGAACAGCGGATGAATACCATGTTGGTAAACAAGCAGAATCGGACTCAAGTGATATATTTGATCCGGATAAGTATAGTCTTTTAGGATCAACAATGAGTGCGTCGATCAATGATATGGATGTTGGTGAAAACTCTGTAGTAACTTACATCATAAAAAGTCAAACTGGTAATCAATATTCTAAATTCACCGATCCGTATTCAATTCATTACGGTTTGCATCCACCAAGTAATTTACAAGCGTCACCAGGTGATAGTGGCGGAGTGTTATTGGAATGGGATAGAAACTCAATGAAAAATGCAAGGGATAAAGTATTCCGGAATGAACCTGCATTCTCCGATTCATTTGGAGTAGTCAATGAAGTTCCTTCAGATTCGGGATCATTTCATGATACTTCAGTTGAACCAGGCAAAACATATAAATACAAAGTAATTGCTACTAATGATTCTTCTAGTTCTGCTTCAAGTAATATTGTGGAAATAACTGTTCCGACTTCATCTTTGGTGCCTCCTCAAAATTTGCTGTTCATGGATCCAACTGATAACACTGTCGATTTAGACTGGGTTCCTGTTTCACCTCCAATTGATGGATATCAAATAAATAGAAAAACCGAAGGTGAGACCGATTTTATTTTTGTAGATACTACTGGTTCTAACGAAACAACTTTTAGAGATTCAGGACTGACAGAAGGAACGATGTACACTTACAATGTTCAATCTCGGTATCAAGGACAAAAGTCAGCGTTTAGTCAACCAGACTCGGGTTATACAATGTTGACTCCTCCGACTAATCTTGAATATACTATCTCTGATAGCGGTGGAGTTGGATTATCCTGGCAAAATCATTCCAAAAAAAGCACATTGGTAAGAGTATTTAAAAAAGATCACCAAGTTATGACTCCAGTATTTGGCTTCCTTGCAGAGATTCCAGGTGATAGTTCAACGTATGAAGATATGTCTGTTATGGGAGGTAATACATATTCATACAAAGTAAAAGCTGCAAATGAAAATATTTGGTCGGATTTTACAAATACAGTTACTGTCGATGTTGTACCAACTTCAGTAGATTTTGTTGATCAGTTACCAGATGAATTTAGACTATATCAAAATTATCCAAATCCATTTAATCCAACAACAACAATTAAATATCATGTGAAAGAGCAATCACTAGTATCAATAAAGATTTATAATATAATTGGCAAAGAGATTGTAAGATTGGTGAACGAAAACCAAAGCCCGGGTTCTTATAAAATTAAATTTCACGGTGCTGAATTTTCTTCAGGAATTTATATTTATGAAATGAAAGCCGGAAAATTTTGGGATTCGAAAAAACTAATTTTACTTAAGTAAAAAAGAGGCTGCTTTTGCAGCCTTTTTATTTTTTACTTATAACTAGTATAAAAATCATCGTACATAGTTGCCGACTTAAATGATTGAATTTTTTCTTGCACATCATCATAATCCTTAATCATCTCTTTCAAAGTCCTAATTGCAAATTTACCTAGTAAATAAAATTTCTGTACAGAATGATAATTTCCATTTTCATCTTCAAAGATTTTTAAACTACTTTTCTTATTTCGCATTGCAAATATCATTTTCATGATAGTTCCTCCGAAGAAAGGAATTCAGATGAATTACTAACCTCTTTGGTTTTGTTGTTAAATAATATCTTTCAGAAAATTAGGAAAGGACAGGAAAAAATCTTTCCGCTCACAAAATCGATTTAATATGCTAATATTTATTATAATAGTCTAGCAAAAACTTACTATTAATATATTAATAACCAAAAGAAAGGCTGCTAAAAAGCAGCCACAATAAATTTAATACCTAATCGTAAAAATTTATAGTTCTTTAATTTCATTAACTAATTTTGTTATTGCATCCTTAGCATCACCAAAATACATAAGTGTATTTGGATAGAAGAACAATTCGTTTGAGATACCTGCATAACCAACATTCATTGAACGTTTATTCATAATCACTGTTTTAGCATAATCAACATTTAAGATAGGCATACCATAAATAGGGCTTGATTGGTCATGACGTGCAGCAGGGTTAACAACATCGTTTGCACCAACTATAAATGCTACATCAACATTGTTGAAATCATCATTTATATCTTCAAGTGCAAAAAGTTTATCATACGATACTTGTGCTTCAGCAAGCAACACATTCATATGACCAGGCATACGACCAGCAACTGGGTGAATAGCAAATCGAACATTTATGTTTTTTGCTTCAAGTGCATTTGTTAGGTCACGTACAGCATGCTGAGCCTGAGCAACAGCCATACCATAACCTGGAACTATTACTACGTTTTGAGCAGAGTCAAAGATCATTGCAGCTTCTTCAGGATCAACTGATTTTACCTGGCCTTTAACTTCTGAACCACCTGTTCCGGTTGTAGCTCCGGCATCTTCCCAACCACCAAGTAATACGTTCATAAGTGAACGATTCATTCCACGGCACATAATTAAAGTGAGAATAATTCCAGAGGCACCAACTAAAGCACCGGCAATAATTAACATATTATTACTTAAAACAAATCCGGTTGCAGAAGCAGCAATTCCTGAATAAGAATTTAATAGTGAAACTGCCACTGGCATATCCGCACCACCAATCGGCAATACAACTAAGACACCAAGCACTAATGAAATACCAACAATCGCTAACAAGAAATCTGTGTTAAGTGGATACATTACAATCATTACTCCACCAGCTATGATAGCTAAAATCAATAAAACATTTATCGCATTTTGCCCAGGGTATTTCACTACTTTGCCAGTTACAAACCCCTGTAACTTACCAAAAGCTATGAATGAGCCTGTGAACGTAACTGAACCAATTAATATTGATAAAACAATTGTTATAAGAGTATCGACTGTAAATAAACCACCGGTGTTTATAATACGGTAGTATTCTGAAAGGGCAACAAGTGTTGAAGCACCGCCACCAAAACCGTTTAGAACACCAACCATCTGTGGCATACCGGTCATCTGAACTTTGGTTGCCATTAGTGTTCCGATTAAACCACCCACAACCAACCCTATAATAATATATTGATACGTTAAAACATGTTGATCAAAAAGTGTTACAATAATAGCGAGCAGCATTCCAATTGAAGCAAGTGCATTTCCCTGCCGAGCAGTTTTCGGCGAACTTAATTTTTTTATTCCGAAGATGAATAAAACAGACGAAACGAGATAAACTAGGTAAGATATTATTTGCATATTTCACTCACTTCTTTTTGAACATTTTTAACATGCGGTCGGTAACCATAAATCCACCGACAACATTTATAGTTGCAAAAATAATTGCTGATAAACCTAAGATCGTACTAATAGTAAATTCTTCTAAACCGGCACTCAAAATTGCACCCACAATAGTAATACCGGAGATTGCATTTGATCCCGACATCAAAGGAGTATGCAGCGTTGGCGGAACTTTTGTAATCAGTTCAAATCCAACAAATACTGCTAGTACGAAAACATATATTTGCATTAATAAATCTAATTCCATAAAAATTTCCTCTTTTAATTTTTATTGTAATAATGCTTTGGTACGTTCATTAATTACTTCACCATTATTTACAATCAAACAGCCTTTTGTAATTTCTTCTTCCACATCTAATTTAACATCACCTTCTTCGCTAATGTGTTCTAGCAGCGCAAGCAAATTCTTTGCGTAAACTTCACTTGAATTAACAGCAACTAAACTTGGCAAATTCGGTTCACCGATAATAGTAACATCATACTTTACAACTGTTTCTCCTTTTTCGCTAATCTCACAGTTGCCGCCAAACTCAACAGCCATGTCAAGCACAACAGAACCCGGCCTCATTTCCTTTACCATTTCTTCTGTGACAAGTATGGGAGCTTTTTTGCCCGGAACAAGCGCTGTTGTAATTACAATGTCTGCATTAGAAACGTGTTTAAAAATTAATTCTTTTTGCTTCTTCAAAAATTCTTCTGAAGCTTCTTTTGCATAGCCACCTTCATCCTGCATATCTTCGTCAGTGTCAACTTCAATAAATCTTCCGCCCAAAGATTCAACTTCTTCTTTAACGGCCGGACGAATATCAGAAACCTCAACAATAGCTCCCAATCTTTTTGCAGTACCAAGTGCTTGCAACCCTGCTACACCAGCACCCATAATTACAACACGAGCAGGCTGAATTGTACCGGCAGCAGTCATCATTAACGGAAAGATTTTACCTAAATAATTTGAAGCCAATATTACACTTTTGTAACCGGCAATGTTTGCCTGTGAACTAAGTGCATCCATTTTTTGTGCGAGCGTAGTTCTCGGTACAGCTTCCATCGCGATAACATTTATTTTCTTTTCTGCACATGCTTTTGCAACTTCAGGATAATGCAGCGAATACATAAATGTTATAAGCAATGTCCCCTCTTTCATTAAATCAATTTCATTTTTGTTTAATTGAGGATGCTCAACTGGCCTTTGAACTTTTAAAATTACATCTGAGCTGTTATATAATTCCTCAACAGAATCAATAACCTTTGCACCGGATTTTGAATAAGCGTCATCCGTAAATCCGGCCGATAATCCGGCTTCTTTTTCAACCTGAACTTCAAAACCTTTTTTGATCAATTTTGAAGTAACGTCTGGAGTGCATGCAACACGGTTTTCGCCGGGAAAAATTTCTTTTGGAATTCCTATTACCACAATATTTTCTCCCTCATTATGTTGTTTTTTTAGTGAGAAAAGTTGAGCCACAAATTTAATTGGGCTTTAAAAAATTGGCGAAACTCGCCGAAACCCACCTTCAATAATAAAAAATTACCAAACGTTAACCCTTCAAATAACGCTTAGAATTATAACCTTCTGTGAAGGCGAGTAAAAAAAGATTTGATATGCTATTCTAACAAGAATTGAAACAAAAGTAAAGAAGGAAGATATTAGAATTAATTTTATCACTCAAAAATGATCAATTATTCTATTTCCCCCTGAGATATTGATAAATTATCCCTAAAAAAATGATTTGAGAAATAATTTTTTAAAAAAATTACTATTTATTATGAATTATTTTTGTAAGATCAAAAATTTTTAATAATTTTTAAGATGACGTTATCTTAATTATTGCACTATAATTTGCGATAATAGATAGAGATTCGATTGTACAATCTATTTTATTGAGGAAAATAATTATGGCAAAAATACTTCACAAAGAGAAACTCGCAGAAAACGTTTTTTTAATGCGACTTGAGGCTCCGTTAATCGCCGAAGAAAGACAAGCGGGCCAATTTATTATGCTCCAAACCGACGAAGACCTCGGTGAAAGAATTCCACTTACTATTGCAGATGCTGATATAGAAGAAGGTTCAATCACAATTATTTTTCAAGTGGTTGGAAAAAGCACGAAAGAATTAGCTTTGTTTAAAGAAGGTGACGATATTCCCGTATTGGTTGGTCCTTTGGGTAAACCAACACACCTTGATAATTTTGGAACAGTTGTTTGCGTTGGCGGTGGTATCGGCGTTGCGCCTCTTCACCCAATTGCACAAGCAATGAAAAAAGCAGGCAACAAAGTTATTACAATAATCGGCGCAAGAACAAAAGACTTGTTAATTCTCGAAGATGAAATGAGAGAAATAGCTGATGAATTTATAGTTTGTACAGACGACGGTTCATACGGAAGAAAAGCTTTAGTTACTGAACCGTTAAAAGAATTATGTGAAAGAGATCCTAAGCCAAATTTAGCTGTTGCAATCGGCCCTCCGGTAATGATGAAATTCTGTGCTAAAACTACAGAACCTTACGAAGTTGAAACCTTAGTTTCACTTAACACTGTAATGGTTGACGGTACAGGAATGTGCGGTGGATGCCGCGTAAGCATTGACGGCGAACCAAAATTTGTTTGCGTTGACGGACCTGAGTTTGACGGACATAAAGTTGACTTTGAAAACATGGTTTCAAGAATGAGCTCTTACCACGAATTCGAAAAACAAAAAGATCACGAATGCAATTTAGATAAAGAATTCGAAGCAAAATTGGAGGAAACAAAATGAGCCACGAAAACCCAGAAGTAATTGCTGAAAAAGCCAGAGAATGGTTGGCAGAATATATAGTTAAAAAAGACGAATTAAAACCAAAAGATAGAATGAAAATTCCTTCACAAGAAATGCCTGCTCAAGATCCGATTGAAAGAGGCAAAAATCTTGATGAAGTTGCTCTTGGCTTCACAATGGAACAAGCTAGACTTGAAGCTATGAGATGTTTACAATGTAAAAAAAGCACATGTGTTGATGACTGTCCGGTAGCTATTGACGTTCCCGGATTCGTAAAACACATTGCCGATGGTGAATTCCAAGCTGCAGCTGATGTAATCAAACAAACAAGTTTATTACCGTCAATTTGCGGAAGAGTTTGTCCGCAAGAAACACAATGCCAGGAACACTGTAAAGTTGGTTTGGCAATGAAAGATGTTGATAAAGGCGTTGCTATCGGTAGACTTGAAAGATTCGTTGCAGATTGGGAAAGAGCGACAGGCAATATCAAAGTACCACCGGTAAAACCTGAGACAGGTAAAAAAGTTGCTGTAGTTGGTTCAGGCCCTGCAGGTTTAGTTGTTGCTGCTGACGTTCGCCGTGAAGGCCACACTGTTACAGTTTTTGAAGCATTCCACAAACTTGGCGGTGTAATGCGTTATGGTATTCCTGAATTCCGTTTACCAAACGAAATTATTGATCAGGAAATTGACACTCTTAACAAAATGGGTGTTGAAATTAAAACTAACTTCGTTGTTGGTAGAACAAGAAAATTAACAGATTTAATAAACAAAGATGGCTTCGACGCTGTATTTGTTGGTACAGGTGCCGGACTTCCATATTTCATGGGAATCGAAGGTGAAAACCTTGTTGGTGTCTTCTCAGCTAACGAATATTTAACCCGAGCTAACTTGATGAAAGCTTACGATAAAAAAGAATCAAACACACCTATTTTTGAATCTAAAAATGTTGCAGTTCTTGGCGGCGGTAACGTTGCAATGGATGCTGCAAGAATGGCTTTAAGACTTGGTGCAGAAAACGTATATGTTGTTTACAGAAGAACTGAAAAAGAAATGCCTGCTCGTAACGAAGAAATTGAACATGCTAAAGAAGAAGGTATTCAATTCCACTTCCTACGTAACCCAAAAAGAATTTTGGGAACAGAAGACGGTAGAGTTAGAGGAATGGAAGTTCTTAAATACGAATTAGGCGAACCGGATTCATCAGGCAGAAGAAGACCTGTTGCAATTGAAGGCAGTGAATTTGAAATGGAAGTTGATACCGTACTTGTTTCAATCGGTAACGGATCAAACCCATTGATAAGCCAAACTACTCCTGAAATGGAAGTTAACAAATGGGGTAACATTGTAGTTGATGACACACAAAAATCAAACATTGATAAAATTTATGCCGGCGGCGATATCGTTCTTGGTGCTGCTACTGTAATTTTAGCGATGGGTGAAGGCCGCAGAGCTGCTGCTGCAATAAACAAACAACTCGCTGATGAATTAGCTGAAGAAGCTAAAAGCAACTAAATATATATTTAACCTCCGGGCAGCATCCCGGAGGTTTTTATTTACCCTAATTCAATAAAATCATTTTCTTCATATCAGAAATTTGTCTTTTCAAAATACACAAATTAGTGACAACACTCTTCTGTCTCAGCTTTTTGAGTTGTCAGTACTTTATCCGGGGGACTTAAATATGGTATTCCCAAACTCAATCCGCGAAGTATAAAAATTACTGCAAGTATAACTGCAAATACCGGGATCAGTTTATTCATTCTAGCTTTTAGTCCTGTTGTGACAAATTTTCCTATTAATGAAGTGCCTAGCATAATCGGGACTGTACCCAATCCGAATAGAGCCATAAACAATGCACCTGAAATAAAATCGCCTGTTGCAATCGATCCGGCAAGAGCTACATAAACAAATCCGCAAGGCAAGAATCCATTTACGATTCCAAAAATAAAAAGAGAAGCTGGTGAACCTGATCCGGTTAGTTTTTTAAAATTTGTTTTTACAAAATCGCTTAAAATTTGGTATGGTTTTGTTGCAGAGAATTTTGCTTTGAGTTTGTTTGGGATAATTAAATAGACAATAATCGAGACTCCCAAAAATATTGATGCATATTTCTGAAGCCCCGCTAAAGCTATTCCTTTGCCAAATAAACCAAACACTGCACCAAATAACGCGTAAGTAACAACTCTACCCAAGTTGTATAAAACTCTGCTAACTACTAATTGTAAGTTGGATTGATTACCATGCGGCAATGCAACTGCTATTGGCCCGCACATCCCCACACAATGAAAGCTGCCTAAAAATCCGATCAAAAAACCACCCCAAATTCCAACTTCCATTTTAATTCACCATAATAATTTTTTCATCAAAATATGATATGCTGTCAACCATCCAATCAACTTTTACTTTCCACATTCCCGGCAATATTTTTTCAGTAGAATAAATTTGTAAATTGTTGGAATCAGGCATTATGTCAATAAACAAATCTCTATTTCTATTTGACGGCCGGTAAAGCATAATTTCACCACTTATTTCTCTGCCCAAAAACATTGAAGGAAACTGAAAGGATAATTCTTGGTTTTCTATTTTAACAAAAAGTTTTTCAGGCAATTTCTTTGACCTGTTAACTTTTTCCATTTGGGCTTGGTACTTAATTTCGTCTTCGTAATAGTTATCCTGAACCAAATTTATTTTCTGCTGAAATGCATAATATAAAAATGCAAAAGAGATTAAAACAAAGACAGCAATGGTAATTGCTATGCCTGTTCCCCAGTTTAATTTCACTTCTTTTTCCTTTTATCTAATGTTCCTAAGAATGAAGTTTCTATAACATCAATTACTTCATCACCGGATTTTACAGCAATTTCAATCGAAGTTTTCAATCTAATAATTTTTTCTTTTGGAATAATAACATTTACTTGCCCCTCTGCCACACCCTGAGGTTGAAGGCTAAAACTGCCATTCAGTAATCTAATTTCTCCTTCTATATTCTGAAGTTCAAGTTTTGCATCTACTTCATCAAAAGTTTTATTTAC
>JANQIV010000051.1 GCA_028282005.1 Melioribacteraceae bacterium
ATATTCATTGCTAATCAGAACGATGGAAGTACAACAAAATTTACAAATACCACAAATGCATTCAGGCCTTGCTGGTCCAAAGATGGGACAAAGATTGCATACATTTACAGAAATGCAATTTATGTTAAAGAATTGAGCGGCGGATCTGCGGTAAAAATTGATGACACTGACGGGGCATGGAATCCGGAATGGAATATAGACGATTCTAGATTGCTTTTTAACGCCGGAGGAAACGGTATTTCGTTGTTTACAATAAATATCGACGGCTCTGATTTACAAAATATTTTAAGCACTTCTTCTACAGGTGAAATTTGGGCTAAATGGTCACCAGATAATTCCTTTATCCTTTACGATAAAGACAGCGACAGTAATACTGATTTGTTTGTCCGTGAAGTTTCAACTGGATCTGAACAGGCTCTGACCAACTCAAACGACTGCAGATTTCTTGACTGGTCATCGGATGGGAATCATATTGTTTTTGTCCGTGGCGATGATCTTTGGGAAATGAGAATCGCAGCTTTAGAATAATACATTTTGCATAAATTTCATTTACACCTTTTCCCGGAAAAGTTTTGTAATCACTTCATAGCCCACGAATTAATTCATGGGCTTAAATTATTTTTCAAAATAGTTTTTCGGGAGGGACAAGATCATTCAGTTTATCTATTAATTCACTATCTAAAATTGAAAATCCTACTTTAAATGAAGCATTCATCCAGCCGAAGCCTTCGCGACTAATGTAGTCAAACTCAGTACCGACATTACCGTATTCTGCAAAGACTTTATGAGTGCAGGAAACAACATTATATTTTTCCGGGATTGTTCCGTTATAGTCAACAGCGTTTTTCAAAATCATATAAAGCCATTTGTACGCAAGCCTTTCTGCAATTTTATCGTAGCCGTAATTTTTTAATCCTTCCCAAATAATAATTTGATGAGGTGCCCAGCCGTTGGGGTAATCCCACTGCTTTTGAGGCCTGTCTTCATTTATAATTCCAACTGATTCATTTGAAGTTCCGGCAACACCACCATTAAACTCTAATTGTGGTAATGCTTTTTGTACAAGCAAATCAGCTTGTTCAGGTGTAGCAAGTTTTGCCCATAAAGGATAAAAAGCTGTTGCACTTTCAAATTCGGTTTGTTCTTTTTTCACAAAGTTATAATCAAAGAAAAATCCTTTTTCTTCATTCCACATTAGATTATTCATAATGGATTTTCTAACTTGAGCTTTTTCAATCCATTTCTCGCTATTCTGAACATCACCATCATAAGAAACGAAATAGTCATCGAACTTATCTTTGATTATTTCGGCAATATCAGTTTCATACTTATAAAGCAGTGAATTTAAATCTACTGTGTTTAGGTTTGCGCTAATATTATCAAGGCGATAAGAGGTGTCATGCCCCGATTCCCTAATACTGCGATCATGTTTAATAAATTCTTCAATTTCTGGATCTACTATTTCTCTTATCAAATATTTTGTATGATATTGTCTGACAGTAAGTCCTGCCTTTTCCGCATAGGGTTTGAGCATTGAATCGAAATGAGTAATTTCTGTTTCGGGAGGCAAGCCGATTCCGGTTCCAAAATAACGGCTCAATTTCGTCTCAGTTAATTTATAATCACCCATCCAAACAATATTGTATTCTTTAATTGATGCGTTCAGCAGTTTTGTCAGCCAATTTTTTTTATTATCGTAATTCAGTTGATCATAAACTGCCAAAGCATACGAAGTTAAAAAAGGCGGTTGTGAGCGTGTTAAATAATATGTCCTGTTGGCATTCAGTATTTGTCCGTAATGTTCAATTTCATAAACAAGATTTTCCGCCATTGATTTTGCAAGATCAACCTTTCCATCGAGTAATAATCCGAGCGCCTCAAAATAACTATCCCACCCATACATCTCATTAAACCTGCCGCCCGGAACAACAAATGGTCCGCCTTCTATTTCGCCCTTTTCATTTTTTACTAAATCAAGTGACAACACTCCCGGTTTGTTATTTATGCTTCTCACATATTCGGGTGTAATTTTCTCCGGAAGCTTAACAACAGTTATGGTTATTTCTTTAATATCTTTAACAACTTCATTATAATATTCGAAAGCTGTTTCATCGTCATAAGGTACATACAAAAAATAGTTTTCTGTTTCAGCTTTTGTATCAACAAGTGCTTTTACAATTCCCTCGGCATCGATTCTCCTTGTTAACCCATCCCAAAAATAATCTTTTATCATTCTACCTATTCGGTCAACTGGCTTTTCAAAAATATTTTCATAATCGATCTCAGCGATTTCTTGCCCCTCCTCTTTCGCTAAAACCAATTCTTGCAAAAGATTCGATAAATAATATGTACCTTCAACAATTACGTCTTTTCCATCAGCGGATTTAAGAACGAACTTTTTCGGACCTTTATCTTCGACCGTTATTTTTTTGTCATTATCGGTATCTTCCTGAGTAAGTAAATTATTTAACGTTTCTTCTATTTTTAAGTTTAATTTCATAATAAACCCAACATTATATTTACTGCATTGTATGATGTTCTATTCCGAATTTATCCGACAACTTTTTATAAGGTATTAATGCAAAAGCCAAAAGTGCTATAGGTAATAATGGGAAGAAGAAAGCATTATGAACACTGAAGTTTTGCGAGAACAGTCCAATTAGCAATGAACCGGAAGTACCACCCAAAGCAGAGAAAATTATTATTAATCCTGTCATTGAGCTTTGTCTTGCTCTTTCAAGTTTGCTTAAAACAATTGAACAAATCGTGGGATATATGGGACCGAGGAAAAAGCCTACCATAGAGAAAATGAATGCCAACGGTGGAGCCTGGTACCAGTTTTCATGTCCTTCTGCTTGAAAATCTATTGTAAGTATCAATGTAACCAAGGTTAATAAAAATGCACCGACCAAGTAAAACAATTGAATAGTTATCCATGAAAAGCGTTTTGATAAATACCCGGCTAAAAATCTGCTTACAGCTATTGAGCCCGCGTAAATACTGAGAAAAGAAGCGGACTGTGCGGAAGACAGATTAAAAATTTCTTTGTTGAAAGTCGGGAGCCACGTACCGAAACTCTGCTCAATCATTACATATAAAAATGCACAGATAATAAACACCCATACCATCGGAAATTTGAATAAAGCAAACATTTTTATGAAGCTTGATTCTTTAGCCTCCTCTTTAACCTGGCTTTCATCTAACTCTGTGAACAGAATTAAGATAAGCGAAAGAGTTGTGAAAATAGCTATTACCCAATATGTATTATTCCAGTGGCTCAAGCTTATCATTACTGAAAATATTAATGGGCCAGTAAGTGAGCCTGTCATAAATACCCCTTCGAGAGTATTCATAAAACCGGTGTGCTCTTTTTGAGTTTTGGTTATTAGCCCAACAGTTGAATAAACTGCTACTTTCATAAGGCCAAAGCTTGAACCGGTAATAGCGTATAGAACTGGTGCCGACCAGTACTGTGTTATGGAAGCAATAATCATGCATCCGATTGCGACAGCAATTAAACCATAGATTAATGTTTTCCGGTATCCAACTTTAGGAACAAACGAAGCCAACAAAAAAGAAACAAACATAATAGAAAGATCTTTAAATGCTTCAAGTGTGCCTGCGGTTACTCTGCTTACATTATAATCTTCAATAACCTGTGCAATTACAATTCCCACTGTATTCAAAAGGATTGCCAAAACAAAGTAGCTTAAAAAAAGAGATAATTTTACTTTCCACCTGCGCATAGTGATATATCCTCAGATAACAATCAATAAATTTAATCTTACGAAAAATTGTGGCTGTCTTTAAAACTCTTTTGTCATTTCAACCGATCCCGACTTGTCGGGAGAGTGTGAGAAATCTCATTATTTCTCAAGTAAAAGTTCCTCACGTCGCTTCGCCTGTCCGCGCTCCGTTGCCATAGCTTTGAAGCGTCGATGACCGTACTTCCTACTAAGGAAGGCGGGCTCCTCAGAATGACAAGACTAAAATTTTAGGGACAGCCACCCCTTTCTTTAATCAGAACAAACTAGAAGTTAACACCAACAGAAAATCTAATTGAACGGCCGAAAATAGGGCGCCCGTTTTTGGAATTAGGATCGCGTGGATCGCCTTCTGTTAAGCCGTCTGAATCTGTTAAGTTATCAATGCCTAGATTAAATGATAAACCGCCTTCAGTCGATACATCTATCCCGGCATCTAACTTTGTGTAAGATTCCAATTCAAAAGAATTATCTCTGTCGTTCCAGCGGGAGCCGACAAACCTAAATGCTCCATAGATAGAACCGTCAACTTCCGGGCTGAATTTGAAATCATAGCTTGGAGCGATACGGAATTGAAAATCAGGTTGACGCCAAATTTTGTTGCCTTCTGCAGTTGCATCACTTGCTTCTGTTATCTCTCCGTTCTGATAAGTACCAATAAAATTTAGTCTAAAGTTTTTCACACTTACAGCAGCATCTATTTCCGCACCGAATGTTCTTGTCTTTAACAATGCTGCGGCTCTAGCTGCGCCAACATCACCGTCAAAAACTTCAACATTATTTAAGAAGGCTGTGATAAACAAACTATATTTTGCTTGATCAATTTTAACTCCAAGTTCGAATTGATTGAAAATATTTGCGTCAAGAGTTCCTTTAATAGAATTCGGATTGCTGCCCGGTTCTTCGTCTTCAAGTTTATAGCCGACGTTTTCTCTAATTTGATCGAAGTGAGGGAATAATGATCCTTTTGAACCGCGGGCAAAAACTCCGGTGTTTTCATCGATAGCATAATTTATAGCCGCTGTTCCCGCCCAGTCTTTTCCGTCAAGACTTGCTATTCTATCTATTACACCGTCCGGGTGGCCACCGTGGTCTAATGTAAAATTAAGATCAAAGAATTGGTAGCGTGCGCCTAAATCTAACCGCACTCTATCGGATACTTGCCATGAATCACCGGCGTACAATGCAAATACTCTTGCATCGCCTATTTCATTTAGGCCGTAGTTCCAGCTTCCGGCAACTTCGTTTGGATCAACATCTTTAATCACATCGCCGTTCTCAACATTTTCAACAAGAATATGATTCCCAAGTGTCCAGAAATCATTAGTTGACCAGAATGATTGGAAAGCACCTAATGTTAAATTGTGATTTTCAACTTTGTTCGTTAAAGATATATCATTTGTAAAAGACTCAAGTTGTTTCTGAACTACCCAATGGCCGTAGCTTTGCACAAAGCCAGAATTAAGAGTTCTACCGCCAACTGTTTCAATTGTGCTTGTCCCTATTTGTGCTTTCAAATCGGAAACAGACATAGGGCCGCCGTTAGGGACAAATCCCAACGTATTTGCATCACCGTTTGTATAAGAAAGATTATCGCGGACTGTCCAGCCTCCGCCCAATTCATAATCAAAATTAATTCCGCTTACAATACCTTTCCAGCCGCGTCCGTTTGCAAAATCAAATTGTGTGCTGTCACCTTGGGCATTTACTTGCAGCATTCTGTAACGGGTTGCGTTACCCAAAGGTGAGAAAGTGCCTTCGTCATTGCCGGTAGCCAATGCCATTGGAAGTATCCATTGACCATGATCATTAGTGAGTCTGGCAAATGCGTTTATAACACCTTTGTCAAAAACCCTTGTGAGTTGAACTGTGAATTGCTGTCCTCTTTCGGAATTAAATTCTGTATCCCTAATTCCGGGAGAAGTCCTGACGTAACCTCCAATCATGTAATAAAACTTTTCGGAAATCGGGCCGCTCAAAACAGCGTCCAGTCTTTGCCGGCTGTAATCGGTAGTAGTGTACTTAACTCTCCCCTGAGTTTGGTCAGTACCTTTTTTCAAGTTAAAGTTAGTTGTTAAGCCTGCTTCACCGTTTGAGAAAACCGAGCTCGGCCCGCCGCGTAATGCCTCGGTAGTGGCAATGGTTTCGTCGATACGGAAAATACTGCTTTGCTCAAAGAATGATAAAGTTTGTGTTCCGTAAATCGGTGCACCGTTTATAGACATTGTGACAAAAGGCGCATCGCCGGAGGAGGGCAATCCTCTTACGAAGATATTTGCACCGGCGACACCACCTGAACTTTCAGACCAGACACCGGGTACAAGTTCTAAAGCTGCAGCTGTACTTGGCGGAGCCAATTGCTCAAGTTCAGCAGCAGACACTGTTGTGATTGCAAAACTCGCGTCTTTCTTTTGAACACCTGCACCGCCTGCTGTACCGGTTATTACAACACCTTCCATTTGTAGTACGTCCTCAGCAAGTGTAAAGTCCAATGCTAAAGTTTTACCGGCTGAAATAGTTGCTGATTCTTTACTTCCTCTATAGCCGATAACGCTTGCGCTTACAATATAATCTCCGGCAGGCACATTTGTGATCCTGTAATTTCCATCAATATCACCTGCCGCACCAATGGTTGTGCCTTCCAAAATGATATTGGCGTAAGGAATCGGTTCACCGTTTGTGTCTGCAACTTTACCTGTAATTGTTCCGCTATCCTGCGCAAACAAGAGGGCAGGGTAAAGTGCTATAAAGAAAATAAGGTTAAGTATTTTGTGGTAACTTTTTTTAATCATATCGCTACTCCTTATGCATTAAAAAAATATTATTATTTGAGGTTAGTGTAAAATTAAAATTGGATCTTCTTTCGAATAATTTATACAGCCAACATATATGCCAAAGAAAAGCTTTTGTTTTTAATTAAAGATGGATATGATTTTATTTTAGAAATTGCGCAGTTAACAGCTTTGGAATAAAGGCCGGAGTGTCTTTTGTTGTTATCATCCGTATAACATTGTTGTCAAAATGATAAACATTAGTATGACTTCCTTTTCTTAATCATACTCTTAATCTTACTCGTTCTCAAAAAACAGATTAAGATTATGAACAAGAGTAAGATTAAGAATATGAGTGGTAGGACAACGTACTTAGTATCCTTATTTCAAACCAAGCTCTTTACAAAGGCGGTGAAAGTTCGAACGGGCAATGCCAAGTTTTCTCGCAGCTTCGGAATCGTTCCTGCTATTCTTGCGGACGAACTGGACAAACCTTTTCCTGAACTCAAGTTCGGCTTCGCGCAAATGAGGCATTTCTTCTTTTGAATAAACCGGCGTTATGTAGCCGCCGAATGTAGCTTGGTTTTTAATACCAAGTGCAGCTTCAACTTCGTCAAGACCAATTGCACCTGTACCCATCAGCACAAGTCTTTGAACCACATTTTTTAATTGCCTTACGTTACCGGGCCAATGGAAACCGGATAAAAACTTAATTCCTTCATCGTTTATTTCAGGAATGAATACGTGAAATTCGTCGCTTGATTTTTCCATGAAGTTTTTGAGAAGCAGCATTATATCATCTTTTCTTTCTCTTAATGGGGGAAGCTGAATATTCAATATGTTCAACCTGTAAAACAAATCTTCCCGGAATTGTCTTTCTCTCATCAATGCTTCAAGGTTTTTATTTGATGCCGCAATCACTCTTACATTTACTTCGTATCTTTTCTTTCTGCCGATTTTATCTATCTCACCGTTTTCCAAAACCCTCAGCAATTTTGCTTGAGCTAAAAGAGGAAGCTCGCTTACTTCATCGAGAAAGATTGTGCCTCCGTTGGCCTGCTCAAACAATCCCGCCTTCTCTCCTTTTGCATCAGTGAACGCACCTTTTTCATAACCAAAAAGTTCGCTTTCAATTAATTCGTTTGGGATGGCAGAGCAGTTTACCGTTACAAAGTTTTCAAATTTTCTCTGGCTCAAATAATGAATGTTTCGCGCTGCCAATTCCTTGCCCGTACCGGACTCCCCGAATATTAAAACATTTGCATCGGTTGTTGCATAATTTTCAATTGAGTTTTTTATTGCTCTCATTCCGGCAGATTCACCAATGAGAGTATATCGATTAATCATTTCCTGAATATTACTTTCAAGTTTTGAGCGGGAGCTGGTATGCTCTTTTCTCAATAATTCTTTTTCGATTTCTAGCTTTCTTTTATCGTATGCGTTTTTAATTGCAAGCACAAAGTCGGTCGGCTGGTAAATGTAATCAATGTCCGTTGGATTTTTAGTACCGAACCACGAAGCCCCGCTTTCAATAAGCTGGGTAGCAAACTCCAAATCGGTTTGGTTAATCGTCATTTTGGTGATAACAATAACTTGGAGAGTGTTGTCGATCTTTTTAATTTCTTCAATTAGTTCTTCGCCGTGCAACCCGCCCGAGATCTGGTAATCAAGAATAATAACGTCAAAAAGATGCTTGTTGTTCTTTATTAATTTCAGAGTGTCTTTGCCTGAAGAAACTATTTCTCTTATACACATCGTTTCTTCAAATGGCTGCAGAGTTTCGCGGATTCTTTTTACATCAAACTCTTCATCTTCAACTACAAGTATGTTTATTTGGTTTTTGTTCATGTAATTATTAATGTCTTTTGGGTTTACCTATTATGTTTTTTCATCTTTGAGTAATTTCATTTTTTGGTTTATTACATCAATATTAGCTATAATTAATTCCCGTGTCCACTTATCCATCTTTTTATCTAAAATTCCACTTATAATATTAACAGAATTCTCATCTAATTTAATCGCACTTATGAGATAAGTAATCTGAAGACTAATTTCTAAAGAACAAGCAATTGCCCAATGAGTAACATTTTGTGAAAACGCATTAAGTTTTTGTTTTTTTGATCTTTTCTTTGTTCTATCAAGTGCTTCAAGTGAAATTCTAGAAAGAACAATCTTCATATCATCATAAAAGTATTCAGGATTTTATTAAGTGATGTTTTTTTATTTGACTTTCCGTTATAAAGTATGAATGATTTACATAAATTCCCAAATGGTATCGATAATTCAAGATGTAAAATGTCAACAAACTTTGAATCAATCGTAATTGATTTTGAATTATCCAATTCAAAATAATTTTTAAGAGGAGTTATTAATCGATGTTCTTCATAGAGCTCTCTACATCTCAAAACATCAATAAGTACGTATACAATACCTTTTTTGTTGCAATAACTTTTTAGGTTAAGGTTATCATACTTTAATACTGCAGAAATCATATTCCAGAAATTTTGGGGCTTATTTAAGTAAGTGAATATTTCAAGTAATTCTAGGACACTTTCAATTTCGTTATCAAAGACCTTCAATCGATAATTGTAAAACTCAATCGCTTCTTTAATATAACCTTTATTATTTCGCCATAATACAGATAAGATATTGGCCTTCAAATTTAACATTGCGAAATGGCTTGGCTGAAGTTCCAATCCTTTTTTAATACTTATTAAGGCTTCTTCATTTTTTTTCATTTTATATTGGGCCTCTGCATACCAAAACCAAAAATGCTCCCAAAGCATTGGAATTTTTTCATCGATAGAAAGAGCTTGATCGAATAATCTTATAGCCTTCAGAGGGGAATTTAGGAACCTTACTAATGTAGCTGCTTTACTAACAATTGCTTGAGTTAAAGTAGGATTTATTTTTAATGCTTTATTGTAGCAGTTAAGTTCTTCCTCATAATTTCCAAGATGAGAATAAACACCGCCTAAATTCTTCCATGTCTCAGCTCTTTGCGAATTTAACTTTAGTGATCGCAAATAGGATTTCTTTGCCGCATCAAATTCACCTAAAGCAGATAACGTGTTACCAAAATTATAATGATCTATTGCCCTCTTACTTTTTTTGGCTAACTCATGGAATAAATCTTTTGCAATAAGCAAATGTTCTTTCGATTGTTTTTTAATTCCTTCCTCTGCTAAAATGCAGGCTTTGATTGCTTTGGTGTTATAGTTATAACCAACTATATCTATTGCAATATTTATATAATATAAAGCCTCATCATAGTTACGAACACGATATAGTGACCAGGATAAAGCGATTAATACTTCTGGTGATTTAGGCTCGGTTAACAAATGCTCTTTAAAGAAGATGATAGCTGTCTCATAATTGCCACGAAAATATTGGAACCAGTGTTTTTCTTTTTTTTGAGTAGATGAAATTTTCAAATTAATGACCAAATCTTCAGGAATGCTTAATTCATTTTCGTTGATTCCAAGGTATTTCTTAGTTAAGTCATAATTTGATGTTTCTAACCGATTTCTAAGCCATTCTCTATCATATATTATTAAGTTCGTCTTATATTTTGCTAAGTACTTTGATTTTAGCTCGTCTCTATTTCTACCTGTCACTTTGGAAGAAGTAACAAAAACATAATTGTGTATTGTATTGTGTTTTTTGAAAGCTTTAGCTAATTCTTTTTCCAATTTTAGTTTCCATCTTTTTTCCAAAGAATATTGGAAAAAAGTTATTTCATCAATTTCATTTTTACCCTTTAATTTTCTTATTTCTGCATCTCGACTATTATCATAATTTCCACCAAGTGGAATTATATCATAGTATCCTTCACGAGAAAGGAGATCTGTACATAATCTTTCAAAAACCTTTCCTTCAAGTTCGTTATCAATTGTCCAAAGAATCTTGTTAATCATAGATAATATTGTAACTAATTACGGGAAATCTCAATTTCAATCAATGCATCAATTTTCATTCTGCTTTTTTGCAATTTTCAAGTTTATGCAATCTCTTTGTTTACTTTCTTTTTTGTGTTTCTCAAACCCGTCTTTCGAGTTATTCTATTTACTTCATTGACTAATTTATACTGACGATTGAATGCTTCTTGCGAAATATTGAAATGGTCTGAGAGTTTACGAATTGTTTCTTTGGAAAGTCCTTTTTGATAATTTAAAATCTTTGATATCGTTCCCTTTGATAAGCCTAGTATTTCACATAGGTCTTTAGCTTTTAACTTATTGCTCTCCATCAAAGATTTAAGCAGCTCTACCGGGTCAGTATCGTCAAATGAATTGTGTTCCTGATCCCACTTCTCTATCAAGATTGTCAGCAAATCTACTTCGTCAATTAATCTATTATCATCTGCGGATATTAACTCCTCCAGTTTATTGCAATACTCTTCATACTGCTTTTGAGTTTTTATTACTGTGTATTTTAATTTTTCCATTTTCTGTTCCTTCGTTCTAATAAACATTAATAGAGTACTGCTTTCCTTCTGCACACAATTTCGTATACTCCGAATGCGTTCCTATCCATTTTATAAATAAATGAGCCTTCTTAGTCCCAAAATGATAACTGCATATCATTCTATATTTATTACCGCCAATATTAAAAACAACTCTTTGAGAACCTTCTCCTAAAATATCTGCACTATTGAAAGTAGAGATAATATCATTGGGCTCTTTCCACTCAACCCATTTAATAATTGAAAGCCAATTGACAAATGCAGTTTTACTTTGAGCATTTGCTTTTACAAACTTCTCAATTGTTTGTTTTCTAATTAGGTGTATTTTCATGTGAAGTTAATTTACAAAATAGTTTCACAATGTGAAACTATTTTTTTGATCCCCTCAATACTTAATATCTGGGATTTTAATACTTATCACAGCACCACTGCCGCTGTTATAAGCGTCAAGTTTCATTCCGCAGCGTTTGCAATTTTCATATGCAATATAACAACCGTAACCGGAATTTTGCGCTTTACTTTTAGTTGATACTTTTTCCAAAAACATTTTTCTAATTCCGTTTTCGTCTGTTTCTAAAATATCTTCACTGAAACCTATTCCATTATCTTCAATAATTACATTCGATATTTTTTCGTCGGATGAATATTTTGTGCGTATAGAAATAATCGTATCGTGATCTTTGTTATGGTCAATGCAGTTCTGGATAAGCGGTTCAATAATTTCCCAGATTACATATTCGTTAATATGCAGCACGGGCATGGTTTCATCAAGATTGAGATCAAACTTGTATTGCTTGTTTTCTTTGTAAACTCTTTTGAAAATATTTTTAACAACAAACTGAATAACCGAATTCATATCGGTTTGAAAACTGACATTCCTTATTACATTTATCGGCGGATTAAAATTTTTCATATCGTAAACAACACGCCCGACAAAATTAGTGTATTTCACAATCTGATTTTTGATCTGCTCAAAGTTTGATTCGGTGAGATTAAAAATATCCTGCTTTATAAAACCCATTATCTTTTCGGCTTTGTGCTGTGCGTGATAAATCCTTTTGGTGAAAAGGACTTCCTTTTCTTCTTCAATTTTTTGTGTGAGGTGTTTTTCCCTTTGTTTATAAAGTTCTGCCTGCATCTGGTCGCGTTCTCTCACAAGGAATGTTGTTATAAGAAACATCAACAGTATGCTGAATAAAATCAAAGCTGAGAAAAGCGCCCCGGTTTGGTCTGTTGAGCTTGTAATGACATCCATAATGTCAGTGAAGTCCGGGATAATTTTCATATAAACCGAACCAATGACTTCCCCCTTTACAGAGAACGGAACAAACACATGAAATATCTGCGAGGTCTCTTGATAATTTACAACAGTTTCATCTTTAAATAGAGCTTCACTCGACTCAATAAATAGCTGCTTCGCTTCACTGCGATGAAAAGGTTGTGAATTGTTATTGTGCGTTTTTCTCACAACAAAATTATAAAGGTTATTGCCGTCGTCCACATCAAGTACATTTCTACCGTCGTTAAAAAACAAACAAATATCTTCAATGTTTTTCTGCAGCCTCTGCTGTGTTAAAATAAAATTTAATGCTTCGACAACGGGTGAAAAATCCGATTCATCTTCGGACGAAAAGTTGCTGCTTTGCATCAGCAATTCCATTGAAGTTGTTGTTAAATCGGCGATTCGTTCGGCAGTGTCCCACCTGTAAATATCAATGGATTTGCCGATAAGTTTTTGCGTTGACCGTGTATTCATATATGATAGTGTGATTTGAGATATGCTGATAATAACTATCAAAATTATGAAATGGTAAAACTCAAACCGGTATTTTGTAATTCGGTTAAATAAATTCATTTTGACCGCCGGG
>JANQIV010000039.1 GCA_028282005.1 Melioribacteraceae bacterium
GTCTAATTATCCCGACAGAAATTTATCAAAAAGTTATTGCTAAAGGGAAAATGCCTGATTGCGTAATGAACGCTTGGAAAGAAATTTGGCAATCTGATATTGATCGGGCTTTTAAAATCGACTTTGAAATTTATGGAGAGAAAGCTAAAAGTTGGGATGATGCCGAAGTTGAAATTTATTTATCAATAAAGTGACTTTGTAATGCAAGATATAAAATGGAAACTACATCTCAAATCATCACCGCAAAAGGTGTTTGAATTTCTAAGTACTTCTGATGGGCGGAAAAAATTCTGGGCGGAATCCGCAGAAGAGAAAGAAGGATATATTAATTTCAGTTTTATAAATGGCCAAGAATATAAAAGTGAGATAATTAAATGCCAACCTCATTCATTGTATGAAATAGATTACTTCGGTTGGGTTTTAAGGTTTGAACTAGCAGACGACGGTTCAGGCGGGACAGATTTAACAATGACAAATTTTGCTGTCTCAGATGATGAATATTTGGATGTTTATGCCGGTTGGCTCTCGGTTTTATTTGCGTTAAAAGGTGCGGTCGATTTTAATATCGATTTACGCAACCACGATAAAAATAGAACTTGGGATAACTTATTTGTCGATAACTAATATGTAATTAGCAATCAAATGAATTTGATTAAAGAACTGATTTACCAAATAGAGTTGCATTCTGTAGAAGGTATAAAAGCAAGCTTTGAAAATGGAATTAATCCGAATGATTTTTATGATGATAAACCGATTTTTGATTTATTGATTAGTATGTACACACGTTCTCCACGCTTTAAGGATTGTGTAAAAGTTTTTGTTGACAATGGATTGAATTATGAAAATAAAGCTCTACTTGCTGTATTATTGGATGATTCCAACTTACTTGAAAAACAATTGCAAAAAAATAAATCGGTTATTTCTGAAAAAGTAAATTTAGACTGCTCTTACACACCTTTAATTGGAGCATCTCTTCTTCATGTTTGTTCGGAATTCAATAGTGTCAATTGTGCTAAAGTACTTATAAAATACGATGCTGATGTTAATAGTACTTCTATAGTTGATGAACATGGATTCGGTGGACAGACTCCGATATTTCATACGGTAAATCAAAACCATAATAATTCGGAAGAAATGTTGGATTTATTACTTGTTCATTCTGCAGATTTGGATATCACTGTTAAAGGGATAGTCTGGGGAAAAAACTATCCTTGGGAAACTTTAATACCCGCTGTAAATCCAATAAGTTATACAATGTTTGGACTATTGCCTCAAATGCATAGAGATGAAAAAATAATTTCGAGAATAGTAGAAAAGCTCATTAAACATAAATACGGAATTGAGTACAAACTAAAAAACATTCCAAATAAATATTTAACTGAATAGGAATTATGACATGCAAATAAAAGCAAATACACCTGACGAATATATAGAAAAAATACCCGAAGATAGAAAAGAA
Organism: Melioribacteraceae bacterium; assembly: GCA_028282005.1. Classification (GTDB taxonomy): domain Bacteria; phylum Bacteroidota; class Ignavibacteria; order Ignavibacteriales; family Melioribacteraceae; genus JANQIV01. The sequence goes on from JANQIV010000039.1 coordinate 1,460, forward strand.
GCTCTTTCCGAATTAAGGAAAGTAATAAAAAAGAATTTGCCAAAAGGATTTAGAGAAGAAATCAATTATGGAATGATTGGCTATGTTGTGCCTCATTCAATTTATCCCGATGGCTATCATTGTGATCCGAAGCTTCCGCTCCCGTTTATGAATATCGCTTCGCAGAAAAACCATATTGCTGTTTACCATTCGGGAATTTACGCAGATGAAAAAATAATGGATTGGTTTACAAAAGAATTCCCGAAACACAGTGATAGAAAACTAGATATGGGAAAGAGTTGTATCCGGTTCAAAAAACCTGAACACATCCCTTTCGAGTTAATTGGAGAATTAGCTTCAAAAATGACAGTCGAAGATTGGATAAATACTTATGAGTCGGCAGTAAAAAGTTAGTTTATTTCTTTACCGATTCTTTGTATTCTTTCCACGTTTTTAGATTAGCTTTTTGAATAACTCGATCCTTTGGAACTTCTCTTAAAGGGTCACACTCTTTTAATGTTTCATAACATTCTTTTGGCAACTGTTGATAAAGCTTCGTTCCTTCAAGTTTCCATTGTGCCATTTCATCCGAAACATCTTTTACGATTTTAGCAGGATTACCGACAACAATTTTTCTGTTGGGGATTTTCATACCTTCAGGCACAAAACAAAGCGCACCAACTATGCATTCGTCACCAACTACAACGTCATCCATCACTACAGCATTCATTCCTACCAAAGAGTTATAACCAATCGTTCCGCCATGAATTATTGCTCCGTGTCCGATGTGCGCAGCTTCCTTTAAAGTTACGGTAACTCCGGGAAACATGTGCATAGTACAATTTTCCTGTACATTACATCCGTCTTCAATAACAATTTCACCCCAATCCCCACGAATAGCGGCACCTGGCCCAATATAAACATCTTTGCCTATTATTACGTTGCCTGTTACAGTTGCTAAAGGATGAATAAAAGATGATTCGTGTATTACCGGTTTGTATCCGTTAAATTCTAGTATCATTTTTTCTTTGGTTTAATTTTCTTTTCATCAGTTTCTTTTAAGTGTTTTATATAAACGTCAATCAATTTAAGATAATAATCAAAAAACTTTTTGAATTTTATAAGTTCTTTTTCTAGAATTATTTCTTCATCGTATGCACAAATTATGTGATCAAGTGTTTCGTAAAGTGATCCTCTTGCTTGCCTGCAAAATTGAATATTTTCTTTGAAATTATTTCTTCCGAAACCCTCGGCAATATTGGCTGAAACAGAACGCGACGATCTGAGTAATTGATCCTTAAGTCTGTAGTGCTCATCTTTTGGAAACGTACTAACAAGTGCTGAAACATATTTTCGCATCTTTCTGGCTTCATTCCAAGGTTCCAAATCTGAAAGTTTGTACATATTGTTTTATCAGTTTACTCTCTCGATAATTGCGGCGTATACCTGTCCTACTCCTATGCACATTGTACATAGTACTCTTTGCAGATTTTTTTCTTCCAGTTCTATCATTGCTGTTGTAAGCAGTCTTGCGCCGGACATTCCTAACGGATGGCCTAATGCAATTGCACCGCCGTTCGGGTTTAACCGTGAATCATTTTCGTTTAAGCCAAGTTCTCTGAGCACAGCAATACTTTGCGAAGCCCCAACCGGGCCAATGCCCATTATTCTCGGTTCAACTCCAACAACAGCCGAAGAAACAATTTTTGCACGAGGCTTTAAATTTGATTTTTTGCAAGCATCTTTAGAAGTAATAATCATAGAGCAAGCGCCATCGTTTAATCCTGAAGCGTTGCCTGCAGTTACGGAACTACCTTCCTTAAATGCTGGTTTTAATTTTGATAAAATTTCAAACGTGGTATTGGATTTAACAAATTCGTCAGAATCGAAAATTATTGGATCGGCTTTCCTTCGAGGAATTTCTACCGGAATAATTTCTCTTGCGAGCCTTCCGTTCTTTTGTGAATCAGTTGCTTTCATTTGCGACTTATATGCAAACTCATCCTGATCTTCTCTACTGATATTGAATTTTTCAACAAGATTTTCCGCTGTTTCACCCATTGAATCTGTGCCGAACATTTTTTTTCATTGTTAGCGCAGCCAAATCATCTGCTCTAATAGTTGAAAGGCTTCCGCCTATTTTCCCGATTGGTGTTCTTAATCCATCTATAATATATGCTTCTGATTTCATTTAACTCCTTTATTCACTTAGTAACCAATTGAGCGCTTCCTCTTTAGTTTTGAACAGCCTGGCGTAGTTAATACCTCTGTTTATCAAAGCTGTTTCAGCAACTCGTGTGCTATCATAAGTTTCCGAATTATGATCAACCCAGGCGATCTTAAACTTATTTGTTACTTTTGCTTTCTTAAAAATTTCATAAGTTGAAATATTTTCCAGAACCGAAACCGGATTTACTCTAAAAGACTCTCCAAATACATAAAATAAGTTTTCTTTATTACAAAGTGTTACAGTTTGTTTCCACATACTCAAGCTGTTTTCATATGTATCATAACCTTTAACCACGAGGTGAATATACTTTTCGGTAACCTCAAGTTTAAGATCCATGTATTTTTCAGTCATTAGAAAAACTTTCTACTTTCTTTAGCCATTTTTTTGAGCAACGGATTCACCCTGTACCGGTCCTCATTATAATAATCATATAAAGACTGTATGATATTCACGACATTTTCAACACCTAGTTCATCAGTCCACTTTAGCAACCCTTTAGGATAATTAACACCTTTAGTCATGGCTTTGTCAACATCATCTTTTGTCGCAATATTCATAAACACTGCATCTGCGGCTTCATTGATTAGCATTACCAATATTCTATTGAAAATTTCCTGCTCAAGTTTTGTATCAGTGTTTGGCTCTGTTACTACAAACTCCTGGCTGTAATCATAAAAACCTCTTCCGGATTTTCTTCCTAAATATCCTGCTTCAACTAATCTTTTTTGCGTGATGGAAGGCTTAAATCTCGGGTCAAAAAAGAATTGCTCAAATACTGTTTCAGTTACTTTGTAATTAACATCGTTACCGATCAAGTCCATTAGTTCAAATGGACCCATTTTAAATCCGCCTATTTCTTTCATAGCATTATCGATTGTCGGTACATCGGCAATTCCTTCTTCATAAATTCTTAGTGCTTCACCGTAAAAAGACCTAGCAACACGATTGACAATAAATCCCGGAGTATCTTTAGCGATAACTATTTCTTTGTTCCAGCTTTCAAGTAATCCTCTTGCTGAATTTACTACAATATCGCTTGTAGCTAACCCGGGAATAATTTCTACAAGGGGAAGCAAAGGTGCGGGATTAAAAAAATGTACCCCTAAAACTCTTTCGTTATTTTCGCAAGCCGATGAAATTGCAGCAATTGAAAGAGACGAAGTATTTGTGGCTAGTATTGTTTCTTCTGAAGTAATTTTTTCAAGTTCTCTGAAAATTCCTTTTTTGACTTTTATGTCTTCAACAACAGCTTCGATAATAAATTTGCATTCACTTAATTCTTCAAAAGAAACAACGAATTGAATTCTATTGATAAAATTCACAGCATCATTTTGAGTAATTTTTTTCTTCTCAACAAGTCGCTTAAAAATTTTGCTTAAACTCTCTTTTGATTTTTCCAAAGCGTTTTCATTTACATCAAATAAAAAAACTTTGTGTCCATTCATTGCAGCAATTTGTGCGATACCTGTTCCCATTGTGCCTGTGCCGACTACACCAATTATTTTTTTTTCAGTCATCTAATTACTTTTCTAATTTATTAATTTTTGTTTGCATTCCGATATTACCTTGAATACCACCGGTGTGTACTGCGATTATTTTTGCATTCGTATCAAAGAAATTTTTATTGATTAAATCTATTATTCCGTACATCATTTTTCCAGTATAAATATAGTCTAAATCAATTTTAATGTTTTCTTTAAATTGATTAACAAATTGCACAAACTCATAATTTATTTTTGCATACCCGCCAAGGTGGTAATCCAGATTTATATCCCAATTTGAATAATTTTCACCTGTGTATTCATAAACCAAATTACGTACTTCTGTTTTTAGGAAACTACCATTTTTTAAAACAGAGAATCCCAACACTTTTCTGTTTCCTTTTTGTGAAGAGATTATTCCGGAGATTGTACCGCCAGTACCAACTGCGCAACAAATGTAATCAAATTCTATGTCAATATTATTAGTAATCTCAGAAGCACCTTTAAGTGCCAGCATATTTGTGCCGCCTTCGGGAATAACGTGAACATCTCCGAAATTTTCAGCTAGTTCTGCTTGAAACTCTTTGTTGTTTCTCTTTCTGTAATTTGTTCTATCAATGTAGTGTAAATGCATACCTTGCTGAACAGAAAATTCTAAAGTAGGATTTAGCGGTAGATGTTCTTCGCCGCGAATGATTCCGATAGTTTTGAAACCAAATTGTTTTCCTGCAGAAGCAACGGCATAAATGTGATTTGAGTATGCACCCCCAAATGTTAGCAGAGTTTTCTTGTTTAATTTCTGCGCTTCAATCAAGTTAAATTTTAGTTTATGCCACTTATTACCGCTAATGTGTGGGTGTATTAAATCTTCCCTCTTTAAATATATTTCTACATTTAATTTGTTTGGCAGAAATATTTTTTGGAGGATTCCACTATTTTTTTCATTTAGCTCAATCAAGTTTTTGATAAACTACATTTCCGCCAACTATTGTGTAAAGTACTTCTGTGTTCAACAGTTCTTCATCTGAACATGTTAAAATATCATTTGATAAAACAGTGATGTCAGCCAGTTTGCCCACTTCAAGTGAACCTTTTATATCTTCTGCAAACTCAGCGTAAGCACCGTTAATTGTATATGATTTGAGTGCCTCAACTCTGCTCATATTTTGTTCGGGGTAAAAAGTGGAACCGTCGGCTAATTTTCTTGTTACCGATGCATAGAAAGATCCCAATGCTGAAACGTCTTCAACCGGTGCATCAGTGCCATTGCAAATAATTGCGCCTGATTCAATTAGAGTTCTCCACGGATAAGCGCCTTCCTTGGCTCTTTTGTCTCCCAATCGTTTTGGAACAAACACAGCATCAGATGTACAATGAACAGCCTGCATTGCGGCTATAACTCCCAGCTCAGAAAAGCGTGGGATATCTTTATTTGAAAGGTGCTGAGCATGTTCAATTCTCCAACGTAAATCTTTCAGTTCGGGATTTGTATTGAATGTTTTTTCGTAAATATCGAGAGTTACTCTATTCGCCTTATCCCCAATTGCGTGCGTGTTTAATTGAAATCCGTTTTCAAAAGCAATGCGCGCGATTTCTCTAATTTCATTTAGCGGGGTAACGTTTTGCCCCACACTAGTTTCTAAATCTTCATACGGTTCAAGCAGCCAAGCACCTCTGCTACCAAGTGCGCCATCCATATATTTTTTTATTGATCTGACAGTTAGATGATTATTTGCGTAACCAATCATTTTATAATCGCTTAGTTTTTCTTTTATGTTTTTTGGCGTATCTCCAACCATAACATTTAAGCGAATTAATAACTCACCTTCGTCATATAGACCTTTTATTAAATCGATTTCACCAAAAGTCGCACCAGCGTCATGAAATGAAGTAATACCTTTTTCAAAGCATTCTTTTTCAGCTAGTTTATATGCCTTAATATTTTCATTTATAATTTCTTGTTCTGTTCGTTTATTTTGATATTCTTCATAAAATTTGGAAATTAACAGCTCAGCAGTTTCTTCAAAAACGCCAATTGCAGTACCTAAACTGTCGCGGACAATTTTACCACCTTTGGGATCCTCTGTTGATTCATTTATTCCCGCCAGTTCCATTGCTTTTGCATTTGCAAATGATGCGTGCCCGCTTGCATGAGTTAACAATACCGGATTAAAAGGAGATGCATTACTTAAGACATTGTGAACGGGGTATCCTTCAACATTTGGTTTTGGATCAAATTTATCCTGGTGCCAGCCGCGCCCGACAATCCATTCTCCAGGCTTTGCTTTTTCAGCAGCTTCCGCAACCATGTAAACAATTTCATCCCAGTTATTTGCTTTAGTAAGATCAAGCTGTAACTTTGAAATCCCTAATCCGTAAAAGTGTGCATGGCTTTCAATAAATCCGGGTATAGCCGTGTTTCCTTTTAAGTCGATTACTTCAGTATTTTCTCCAATGTACTTTTCAATCAAATCATTGTTACCGATTTGGATAATTGAGTCATTACGAATTGCTATTGCTTGAGCTTCGGTAAGATTTTCGTCAACAGTAACTATTTTGCCATTTGTTAAAACGAGGTCTACAGCTTGTTCATGTTTTGATGAACAAGCGATAATTATTAATGCAAAAAATAAAGCAATAAAAATTGTTTTTGATTTCATTTATTATTCGCCTTTAAAGTTTGGTTTTCTTTTTTCTTGGAATGCCTTTACACCTTCTTTGTAGTCGTAAGAATCACCCGCAATTTTTTGCATTTCAGCTTCCAATTCCAACTGCTGTTCAAAATTGTTTTCAAATGATTTGTTCATTAATCTCTTCGTTAAGCCGAGAGCCTTTGTTGGCATTGAAGCAAGTTTATTTGCAATTTTGAGTGCCTCATCTAAAAGAGTATCTTGCGGAAAAACTTTATATATCATTCCCAACTTTTCTGCTTCTTCTGCTGGCACTTTATCAGCAAGCATCATTAATGCAGTTGCCTTCTGAAGCCCGATTAAGCGGGGTAAAAAGAAAGTTCCACCACTGTCAGGTATAACACCTATCTTTGAAAAAGCTTGAATAAATGAAGCGCTTTCCCCTGCAACCACAATATCACATGCCAGTGCGATGTTTGCTCCTGCTCCGGCTGCAACACCGTTTACGGCACAAATAATTGGCTTTTCAATATTTCTAATTAGCTTCACGATCGGGTTATAATTTTCAAGTACTATTTTACTTAGATCAGCCAGCGGTGCGTCTTTCGGAACCGCTTCATCCAAATCTTGTCCGGCACAAAAGCCTTTACCTTCGCCTGTCACTAAAACTGAGCGTACAGTTTTTTCTTTTTTGCAATATTCCAATGCATTTCTAAATTCCGACCCCATATCTAAATTGAAACTATTTAATACTTGCGGACGACTTAATTTGATGAGTGCTACTGAATTATTTACATCAAAAGATATATGTT
>JANQIV010000052.1 GCA_028282005.1 Melioribacteraceae bacterium
ATTTGAGGTCGACATTGTAATCCCGGCAAAGTCGGAAGTAGCATTCTGGATATTGAGATCGCTTGCCGGGGACAGGCTGTCGTTCTTCCTCCCGATGACAATCTTAAATTTCTTCCTTTATTTTATCCAATAGAAGTGTAAGTTTTTTTATACCCTTTGTAACAGATTTTACTGAAATAGTTGCCCCGCTAATTCCGTCAATATCTGTTTTGTATTTCATTTCCGAATTAACATTCTTACCAACAAACTGGGCCTGCCAGCTTTCAGAGGAAACCCCACCGCCGTAGGGTTCCCTATATTTTATAATTGAGCTGGTTTGAATCATACCTTCAGTATCATAAATTACCAGAAAAGTAATCGGCAAAGATTTTCCCAAAACATTATCCAAAATTCCGTAGCCAATCAGTTGATCATTCATTTTTATTTTATACAGATAAACCAAATCTTTATAGAATCGCTGTTTAACTTGTTTTTCAACTGATGATTTAATCTGCTGAGGAATTTTATATTTAATCATTTCAATTGAAACTTCAGCATCAAAATAATCTTTAATTGTCTGCTCAGTTCTTTCACTTATCTCGCCCGATAGTAGCGAGATATGAGATACTAGATATAAGACAACTACAAGATATATTTTCGATTCTATTTTCATTCTTGATGAGCTTCCAACTTTATAAACTTTTAACTAAACTAAAACATATATCCGACACCGAGATTAAACAGCTTTGTTGTTTCATCGTTCAAATCAACAGTGTTTTCACTATAATCAGCTTTGAAAACGACTTCATCAATTGGGTTAAAGAATAATCCAATCATCCATTTTGAGATATCGTATTGCTTTTCGGAATCACCACCGGATTTGGTTGACGCGGCAGTATTATAATTTGAGAACCTTACGAAAGGTACAATTTCAGATTCTATTTTCAATAAACTTCCAATGTTGTAACCAAAATCAACATAGTAACCCATTGAATTTTCAACTTCACCTTCGTCATAAGAAATGTTGCCATATTCAAAATCGGCGTAAATATTATTTGCACGGTATTGCGCATGAACTTCGATTAGGTTTATCGGAATGTCAAGAGAATCGCCCATTGCTTCATTATAGGTAAATGATGCACCTATTTTTAAGCCCGGCTGCCCAACATAGTCTAACCTAGCATTGTATAAAAGGTTTTCAGCATTTGCTTTGTAACCCTTTTGCCTTCCCCCTCTTATTCCACCTGACGCTGAGAATTTATCAGCATTAAACCCTTCCATTACAACAAATTTGTAATCAAATCCTTTGTGGTAGCCGTAAATAGCAGCACCATTTCCAAACCAAGTTGTTGGTATAATTTTATTGTTGTACTCAGGCCTTTCAACACCTAAAAATAATGGTGGCTCATGAAATTCATTTATTAACCCTGCGCTTGGTAAAATTACACCTGCTTGCACTCCAAGCCATTCAGCATGACGGTAATCCACATAAGCTTGTTCAAGTTCAAGTTCACCTTGTCCATCTTTTACAAAATTGTGCTCCAATTCTATTTCAGCTTTTAATGACCATTTTTCTGACCAGCTGTGCGAAATAAATGTAACAAATCTGTGAAAATCTAAAGTTTTTGTTGCTTCGTTGTCTTCTACTTTTTTGTAATTGTAATGTAATTCTCCATATCCTCCGATTGTAGTTTTAGGTTCAAAAAAGTCATCATTTTGAGAAAAAGTTAAATTTGAGATTAAAAAAAGAGTTATGAACAATGATAAAATGTAATGTTGTACTTTCATTATACTTCCAGATATTTTGTGAAAAAATTAGCAATTATTATTTTTATTTAGACCAAATATAAATAAGAACACACAAGTTTACAAGTATAAAATATCTTTTTATTCTTTTTTTTGATAGTTGTTTCGAAATATGTTTTTTTGGCAAGAAAATCCACAAAACCCTGAAGACCTTTGTGGATTTTTTAGTAATTCATAATTGAAACTTAGTTTTCGGCTAAGTACTGATGGACAAATTTAATGGACATAGCACCCTCTCCCACTGCAGATGCAACTCTGTTCATCGCTCCGGCTCGTACATCACCAGCCGCAAAAATACCAGGCACACATGTTTCAAGTAAATAAGGCTGTCTTTCCAACTTCCAACTGCTTGAAAAGTTTTGGTATTTATTGAGGTCTCTTCCGGTTTCCAGATAACCTTTTTCATTTTTCAGCAAATCCAATTTAAGCCAGTCAGTAACAGGCTTTGCACCGATAAAAATGAAAACTGATCCGGCCTCTTTTTCTTCCGCTTCTTCTGTTTCATTATTTTTCAATACAACTTTTTCAAGGTGTGTATTTCCGCATGCTTGAACTAATTCCGTCTGAGCAAGCAATTGAATATTTTCTGTGCCGTCAATCTGATCGATCAAATATTGGGACATTGAATAAGAAAGTGAATCTCGGCGAATCAAAATAAAGACGTTTCTTGCAAACTTTGCTAAATACATCGCTGCCTGTCCGGCAGAGTTGCCGCCACCGATTATAAATACATCTTTATTCACACATGCATTTGCTTCAGTAGTTGCAGCGCCATAATAGACTCCCGCGCCTGTAAATTGTTCAATTCCTTCGGCTTCAAGTTTTCTGTAATAGACTCCGGTAGTGATCACAACACATTTTGCTTTTACTTCGCTGCCATCTGCTAATGATAAAATCTTGTATTGATCTTTAACTTTCATATCTGTTACTTCTTGCGGAGAAAGAAACTCCACCCCAAAACGAGTCGCTTGAGTAATTGCTCTGCGGGATAAATCAGCACCACTCAAGCCGGATGGAAATCCGAGGTAATTTTCTATCCGCGAGCTTGTACCGGCTTGCCCGCCGGGAGCCCTTTTTTCAATTAATAATGTTTTCAATCCCTCGGAGCCACCGTAAACTGCTGCAGCCAATCCCGCCGGGCCCGCACCCACAATAATTACATCGTAAAGATTTTCAGATGCAGTCGGCTTCATCCCTATTTTTTCAGCTATATTTTTAATTGTAGGATTTTTAAAGATGGAATTATCTTCAAAAATTACAGTTGGTAAATCTTTTTCATCAAAAACAAATTCATTTGTAAGTTCAGCAATATTTGTATCAGTTTCAAAATCGTACCATTTATACGGAATTAAGTTGCCCGAAAGAAAATCCTTAATCTCATGGGAAATTGGTGAAAACTGATAACCTATTATTTTTATTCCTTTAAATTCCGGAACGAAATCAGCTTGCCAGTCATCAAGCAAGTCATTTAACACAGGATACAATTTTTCTTCAGGCGGGTCCCACGGTTTAAGCAGATAAAAATCGAGTCTTACATCATTTATTGCTTTTATAGCCGCATCAATATCCGAGTATGCAGTTAACAATACTCTTTTCGCATTTGGGAAATCAGCCAATGTTTGCTGAAGAAAATCTACTCCAAGCATTTCCGGCATTCGTTGGTCGGAAACAAACAAAGCAACCGCTTCTTTTTTCTTTTTCAATTCTTTCAGAACATCGAGAGCTTCATTAGCTGAATGAGTGCTCATAATTCTGTAATCTGATCCGAACTGTTTTCTTAAATCTCTTTTTATAGCTCTTAAAACTTGCTGATCATCATCAATTAAAAATATGATAGGTTTTTCCATTTTGCTTTTCTCAATTAGTTGTCAATAGGTATACAGATAGCAAATTTTGTGTTGCCTCGTTCCGAATCAACCTTAATAATACCGTTATGATTATTTATAATTCTTAAAACAATGTCCAATCCCAATCCGGTTCCTTTTCCAATGTCTTTTGTTGTAAAGAAGGGATCAAATATTTTATTCTTTATTTCTTCGGGGATACCGACTCCGGTGTCACTGATATCAATTCTTGCAAACTCACGGTCTTTGTAGGTTTTTATTTTTATAGTTCCTTCATTTTCGATTGCATCGATCGCGTTATCCAAAATATTTGTCCAGACTTGATTCAATTCGTTTACATGGCAATTCACTAAAGGCAACTCTGAGTCGTAATCTTTAATTACTTCTATTTTTTTATACTTCATTTTGTGGGCTAAAATTGTAAGTGTATTATCAATACCTTCATGAATATCTGCCGGAGATTTTTCCGGCGCTTTGTCCATGTGTGTGTAAGCCTTTACCGACTTAACAAGATTCGAAATTCTTTCCGCAGATTTTTCAATTTCATCAACAAATCTGTCTGTGGTTAAAACATTATTCAGCCATTGGATCACGGGTTCTAAATATTCTTGCGAGACTTGTTCTTTTACAAATTGCAAATCCTCTTCAGTAAAGTTGAAATCAACCAAATTTTCAGCAAAACAATCAGCATCATCAATATCATTTTCTTCAAGGAAATCAATTATTGCATCTTCTCTTTCATTCCTTTCCATAAGTGATAAATTCTTCACAGCACCTTTTCTTGCCTTTTCAAAAAGAAGGTCATTTACCTTATCAACTTGTTCATCTGTTAGTTTAATTGAAATCACCTTTTTGAAGCTCTCAGGAGTGTTAGCAAGGTGTTTTTTTAACTCAACAGCACTTCTTGCAGCAGCAGAAGCAGGATTATTTAATTCATGGGCTAACCCCGCAGAGAGTTTTCCGAGTGCGACCATTTTTTCATTCTGCAACTGCATTGATGTAAATTCTCTTACCCGCGAACTCATATGGTGCACAAGTCTTTCCGTAAACTCGTAATGCCCTTTCACCAATTCCCTGAATCTATTTCTGTGGAGGGATAAAGCTTCAAATTCGCCTACAATATGCCCCTCTGAATTAACTTCTTTAAGCCTTGAAAAAGGAAGTACGCCGGAGATATTCCCTTCGTCAACCTCGCCAAAAGTTTTGTATTGACCATTTTGTTCCGCACGGAATACCAATTTTCCCTTAAGGATTATTTGCATATAATCTATCGGATCACCCGGAAGGAAAGCTTTATCTCCGTCTTCAAAATGGAATACTTCAGCATTTTCAATAAGCCAGTCAATACTTTCGGATGGAATATCCTTAAAAAACTCAAAACTTAATAATTTACTTTTTATTTCATTTTTGTTCATAACTAATCTTTCATGGTATGCAAAATTTGAAACAGAATTTATAAAAAAAATTCCCCCCCGACAAACGTCGGGAGGAAAGGGTATTTGGGCTAACGGGAAGTAAGGGAAATTTTATTCGTGTTTAAGGGTTTTAACCGGGTCTGTTAAGGCAGCCTTTAATGATTGATTAATGACTGTAGCAAATGTGATTAACAAAATAGTCAACGCAGAAAAAAGATATACTGTTACACCGATATCAACTTTGTAAGCAAAGTTTTGCAGCCAATTATTTAGCAGAAAATATGAAATCGGTGTGGCAATCATAAACGCAATTCCAATCAATTTTAGGTAACTTTTTGAAAGCATAAAAATAACGTCACTTACTGATGCACCAAGTGTTTTACGAATTCCAATCTCTTTTGTTTTCTGCTCAGCAGTAAATGACGATAGGCCGAATAACCCTAAGCAGGCAACACAAATTGCAAGTACCGAAAAATATAAAAATAATCTTCCTGTCTGCGTTTCAGCTTTATAAAGTTTATTAAACTCATCATCTAAAAAGAAATATTCAAATGGGCGATTGGGACTAAATTCTCTCCAATTTTCTTTTATTGAACTCAATGTTGATGAAATATTATTTCCGGCAATTTTAACCGAAATAAAATCAATGTAGTAATAATGACTTGCGTAGTGCAGCACTACGGGATTAATCGATTCATGTAAAGAGTTATAGTGGAAATCTTTAACTAATCCAACTACTTTGCCCTTTTTTATTTCTTTGGTATTGGTGTACCATTCCAATGACATTTCTTGTCCAACTGGATTTTCCCAACCTAATAGTTTTGCAGCACTCTCATTAACTACAAATGCTTCATTTTTGTCAGTCGAAAATTCTTCAGAGAAATCTCGTCCATCGAGCAATTCCATGCTAAATGTTTCAACAAAACTATTATCAACTGATAGCACATAAATAGAAAGACTGTCACGCGATGAATTTTTAGGGCGTATTAAAAAATCATAAATACCGCTTTTGCCGGGCACACCCGATGACGCACTTACATTTATTACATCATTATTCTGCATCAAAATATTTCTGAGAGTTTCATAATTCTGCGAATCTTTATGTTCCCTTAACGGCAGAACAACTACATGGTCTTTTGAAAAACCAAGTTTCTTGTTTTGAATAAAACTAAGCTGATTATAAAAAATAATAGTACCGATTATCAAAATACTTGAAACAATAAATTGAAAAACGACTAAGCCTTTTCTTAAAAATAATGCACTAAAGCTGAAATTAATATTTAATCCTTTTAAAACTTTCACCGGTTGAAACGATGACAAATAAAACGCGGGATAACTTCCGGAAATAAGCCCGACAATGATTATTAGTCCCAGTAAAATTACTGGAATGTGAAAACTTGAAAAGAAAGGTACGCTTAAATTTTTGCCGACTACAGAATTAAAAAATGGAGTAAATAATTCAACTAGTCCGGTAGCAACAACTACGGAAATAAAAGTAATCAATAATGATTCTGCTAAGAATTGACGAATTAGTTGAGCACGATGCACACCCAGTACTTTTCGCATTCCAACTTCTTTTGCTCTTCCGTGTGATTTTGCAGTCGACAGATTTATAAAATTAACACATGCAATACCAAGTATAAAAACCGCAATAGAACCGAAAACATAAATATAAAGTATATCACTGTTTGCCTCTATTTCGTTTTCTTTATGTGAATACAAATGGATATCTTTTAGATTTGTTAAAACGTAATCCCGTTTTTCAACCTCGTGGCCAGGTAAATGATTTTTCTTAAATTCATTGAAACCCACAGAAATCTCTTGTGCTGAATTTGCATCATCCAATAACAGATAAGTATAAAACGGAGGCCAGTACCAGCTATTTATGTGGTCCTCCATTTTTTCAAAACCTACCATCGAACCGACAATATCAAATTTGAAATGTGAGTTTTGCGGTACATCTTCAACAATTCCGGCTACGATAAAATCTTGAGTATTTTCATATTTTAGAACTTTACCGATAGGATTAGCATTGCCAAAATATTTTTTTGCGCTAGTTTCACTAAGTACCAATGAGAAAGGATCTTCCAAAACCTTAGCCGAATTACCTTTAATCAACTTAAAAGAAAATACTTCAAAAAAGGTAGGATCAGCGAAGATAAAATTATCTTCCTGAAATTTTAAATTATCATCCGCAGTTAATAAAACATTTGCCGGATGAATTCTTACAATACTTTTAATTTGCGGATATTCTGCTTTTAATGCTGGAGTCAATCGATAATTAGTAGTAGCAGTACTAACCCACTCGCCCAAATCGGTAATTTCGTTTTTTTCAATTCTGAAAACCTTGTCTGAATTCTCATGAAATTTGTCATAGCTTAATTCATCAAGTATGAATTGATAAATCAACAAACAGCAGGCGATACCTACTGCCAAGCCGAAAACGTTTATCAAAGAAAATGTTTTGTGTTTAAGAATACTCCTAACCGCAATTTTAAAGTAATTTGTAAACATAGCTTAATTTTGATGTTGGTGTCTTTGTCTGAATAAAACTTGAATATATTCTGCTTGCTCACGAGGGGTAAATATTTGAACTATTTCCCAACCGTGGTTGTACTCTTCAAGCATATTCCTTAGGTTATCAATTTTTAATTGAGTTTCGCTGATTTGCTCTTCCATGTCTCCGGCAGGCACTGTCACTTTCCATGGAAATGATTCAACACGGTAGTTGTACTTTTTCTTTTTACCGTTTACTGTTACTTCAACTTCTGCTATTTGGTTTTCGCCAAAATGTGGAATAGGAATACTAATTTCATTCATGTTACTTTCCCCCGTTTATTTTGCTGGATATTAATTTATCTGCCGACCATTTGCCGCCGCCGGCAATTATAAGTACTGCACAAATTGCTAAAATTAAAAGATGGAACTCAAAACCTTCGCCCCTTTGTTCCGAATACCAATTCATGTAAAAGCCCCAACGACCATGCACAAAAATTATTGCACCAATCATTACCATGCTAATTGATGCCGCCATAAACCTTGTAAACAAGCCCAACATTAAAAAAAATGCGCCAAACGAATCTGCAAGAATTACGAGAACAGTAATGAATGACGGAAATCCGAACCACTGCCCAAAAGCTTCAATAGTTGATGATACCCCATGCCCGCCAAACCAACCAAATAGTTTTTGAACACCGTGTGCTAAAACAACAAAACCAACTGTAATCCGCAGAATAAAAAGCTTTATGTCATCTTCAGTTTGTATTAATCTTTTTAGCATTAATTCCACTACTCATATTTAATTGAATTTATTGGATTTGATAAGGCTGATTTAATTGCATGATAAGCAACAGTACCTAAAGTAATAATTAATGTTACGCCAAGAGATAAAACAAATGTCGAAATACCTATATCAGTTCTATAAGCAAAATCTTCCAGCCATTTCGTCATCAAGTAATAAGCTACAGGCCATGCTATAATATTTGATATCAAAACTAATTTTATAAATTCAGACGAAACTAAGTTTACTAAAGACCCTACGCTCGCTCCTAGAACTTTTCTTATTCCAATTTCCTTTGTTCTTTGCTCTGAAGAAAAGGAAACTAAACCGAGCAAACCAAGGCAAGCAACAACTATAGCCAATGTAGAGAATATTCCCACTACATTTCCAAACTGTTCTTCGGATTTATATTGTTTGTTCAACTCTTCATTCATAAAAGAGAATTCAAAAGGTTTACCGTTGATGGTGCTATTCCAATTTTCTTCAATAAATGCAAGTGTATTTTGAACATCATTCATATTAATTTTAACTGCTACAAACCGATTAAAGAAATTATTTTCTTTGATAGGCACAATAAAGAAAGGGCGAACAACTTCATGAAGCGAAGCAAAATTAAAATCTTTCACGACTCCAGTAACTCTTCTTTCATTATTAGCGTTTGTACCATACGTAACCTTTTTACCTATTGCTTCTTCTGGGCTATCAATGCCCATAAATCTCATCATTGCTTCGTTTATAAGTATAGCCGATTCGCTATCCGATGGGAATTTTTTTGTATACGATCTTCCGGTCAAAAGCTCAAGGTCAAATGTTTCAACAAAATCAGTCCTTACAGATATCCGGGAAAATGATTCCGCTTTTGGAAAACCTTCAATCAGGAAAGTACCTGTGTTCGTTCCAGTACCCATAATGGTTTCAATAACTGTCACGCCTTTAACATTTGCGTTTTGCAGAATGCGGTCTTTAAATCCTTCATACTTCTGCACCATCTCAGTTCTGTAAATAGGAAGCAGCAAAACCTCATCCTGGTTAAACCCTAAATTTCTGTCTCTCATAAACCTTAATTGATCAAAGGCTATTACAGTGCTTACAATCATAATTGTTGCAACAGTAAATTGCCCAATCACAAGCATTTGTCTTAATCCGAATTTTGCTCTTTTGTTAAAAGTATTTCCTTTGAGAACTTTGACAGGTTTGAACGAAGAAAGGAAGAATGCCGGATAAATTCCAGCTACAAAACCAACCGAAATAATCAGCAGAGTAATTCCTAAAATCAGCAAGCTATTATTGAATAAGTCCAAGGTCAGTTTTACACCGGCAAAACTATTGAAATAAGGTATAATAAAATCAACTGCTATAATTGATAAGACAACTGCCAGAATACTAATTAATACCGATTCACCAATAAATTGATATACTAGCTGATTTTTCACAGCACCCAGTACTTTTCGCATTCCAACTTCTCTAGATCGCTTTGAGGCTCTTGCGGTTGAGAGGTTTACAAAATTGAATGAAGCGATTAGCAATACTAAAAAAGCAACTAGTGAAAGAATATAAATCAAATTTATATCGCTTGTAACAAAGGGATCAAAAGTAAAATCAGAATAAAGGTGAACATCAAGCAAAGGTTGGTAGGTTAACTCCACAGTTTCTTTTATCGACTCAGGGAAGTACTTATCTACAAAAGCAGGCATTTCAGCTTGAAGCGTATTTACCGATGTATTCTCATCTAGCAATACGTATGTTATACAGGGATTCCAATACCATGTTGCCGGAACACCATTTGGATATACTTGTGTCAGGGTATTTAACGAAATTAAACCGTCAAACTTTATATGCGAATTGGACGGCACTTCTTTTACAACACCTGTTACCATTAAATCCAACTGACCTTCGTACTGCATTACTTTGCCGATCGGGTCATCATCGCCAAAATATTTTTTTGCCATCGATTCATTAATCACTATCGAATTTGGATTACTCAGCACATCATCAGAATTGCCGATTGCCAGGTCAAACGAAAATATCTTAAAGAAAGTAGAATCAGCGAAGAAAAGTTTTTTCTCATTGAAACTGTTTTCACCATACTTCAAACTCAATGAAGGAGCAAAAAAGTTAAACATTCTTGTTGTTGCCTTTACATACTGGGGGTAATCAACAGGCAAAGTAGTAGCTACAGGGAAAGGTGTTATAGGGAGTATCTCAACAGCATCTCCTAATTCATACTTTTCAATTATACGGTAAACATTCTCACTGTTTTCGTGAAATTTATCGTAACTTAATTCATGCTGAATATAAAGAAGCATTAATATACAGCAAATCATACCGACAGATAACCCGAAAATATTTATAAAACTGTGAGCCTTATATTTTGAAAGGTTTCTATAAGCTATTTTCAGATAATTTAAAAACATTTTACCCCGCTTAAAATTTATTATTCCAATTATTACTCATATTTGATTGAGTTAATCGGATTTTCGTGTGCTGCCTTAAGAGTTTTAAAATAGATCGTCCCGAAAGCAATAACTAACGCAAACAAACTACCGATTACAAAATGCAGAGGATTGATTCCGGCTTTATAAGCGAACTCTTCCATCCACTTGTTTATTAAATAATATGTAACCGGTATCGATAGAACAACGGACACAATTACGAGTCTTATAAACTCTTTTGATACGGCAACAATTATATCGTTTGAACTTGCACCCAATACTCTTCGTACTCCTATTTCCTTTTTTCTTCTGACGATTGTAAATGAAGTAAGTGCGAACAAACCTAAGCATGCAATTATAATTCCCACAAATGCAAAATACGCTACAACATTTGCAACTCTGTCTTGATTAGCATAAAGCCTTTGGTAATTCTCGTCAACAAAATTAAAGTTAAACTCTCTGTTGGGATCTAATTCATACAGCTTACTTCTTATAAAATCTATTGAAGAACTTATGTCTGCCGTGTTCAGCTTTATTGTCAAATAGTTGTGGCTTCTATTATCCGGAGGACGGTAAACATGAAATATCGGTTCAACCTTGTTTACCAGTGATTCGAAATGGTAATCTTTAACAACACCGACAAGATGCAGTTTATTTTCTCCTCTTCTGAAAAACTTGTTTTCTATATCAGTCCAGCCGATTGCCTTTAAAGCCGCTTCATTAAGAATTACACCTTCTTTGTCTGTTTCAAATTCTTTTGAGAATGTTCTTCCCATTTGAGTATTAATTCCGTAAGTGGAAAAATATTCATTATCAACTATGGCGTATCTCATTCTCAATCTTTCAGTGTCTTCCCTATCATCGGGGTAAACAAAAGTGAACCAATCATTCCAGGCACCGGGAACGTGTGAAGAGCTGGTTACAGAGTAAATATTTGAATTTGATAAAAGACTGTTTTTGAAAGTTTCTATTTTTGAATAAGCAGTTTCACGGTTTTCAAAGTCGGACTGCTCAACAGGCACAACTAGCAACTGGTCTTTATCCAATTTTAAGTCGGCGTTTTTCATAAAATCAATTTGCTTCAGCATAATCATCGTTCCGACAATCAGCACAATAGAAATTGTGAACTGAGCAACTATAAGCCCGTGGCTTAATTTGAATTTACGTGTCTGAGTTTTATTCTCCCCTTTTAAGGATTCAGCAGGTTTTAGTTTCGACAAATAAAGTGCAGGATACAAACCGGAAACAACGCCGATGCCGATGCCGAATAATGCAAGCAATACAACCGTGTTTATATTCTCTAAATAATCAAGATGTAAACTCACATCAAACATAGTGTTAAATTTCGGCAGAAGCAGTTCTGCAATTACAACTCCGGTGACAAGAGCTATCATACTCATAATTACTGCTTCGCTTAAAAACTGTTTTATCAACTGAACTTTCACAGCGCCGAGAACTTTTCTCAAACCGATCTCTTTTGCGCGTTCAATTGAGCGGGCAGTTGCAAGATTCATAAAGTTAATCGATGCTATTAAAATAATACTTGCTGCTATGACCAATAAAATATATGCTGTTTGGTTTGCGTTGGTTTCTTCATCATATAAAGCAAGCAGCGGAGTGAGTTTCAATTTCATGCTTTCGCGGATTTCGGAATCCCATGTTTTTTCAACAAAATCCGGGAAAAGGTTTTCCAGTTCATATTCGGAAGCGTTTTGATTAAGCACAATAAAAGTATTAAGCCATGAACTCCCCCAAAAGGTTCTCAGCCTTTCAACATTTTGAATACTTTCGGACGAGATCAAAATATTCAATTGAAAAGTTGAGTTTTGCTGTATGTCTTTAACTATGGCTTTTACTGTGTAGCTTTCCAGGTAATCAATTCTAAATGTTTTTCCGACAGCGTTTTCAGTGCCGAATAATTTTAACGCCGCACTTTTTGATAACACTGCAGAATTCACATCATCAAAAACAGTATTCGGATTTCCGTGTAAAAACTCAGCCGAGAAAACTTCAAAAATTTCATTGCTGGCAACTGTAATTTCTTCGTCAAATTTTTTCTCGTCAACTTCCACCCAGCCTTCGTCAATCCAGAAATGGGCGGATTTATTGATTTGCGGATACTCATTTTTTAAGGCGTTAGCCATCGGGAACCACGTATCGCGGGTTATTTGGGTTCCCGTCGGCGTTATCCTTTCTTTGTAAACTTGGAATGTGCTCTCTGCATTTTCATTATTTTTATTGTAGTTAAGTTCATTTTGTGCGTAAAGAAAAATAATAATGCTTGATGCGATTCCTACTGCGAGTCCGAATATATTTATTATTGAAGTGGATTTATATTTAATTATGTTTCTGAAAGCAATTTTGATAAAATTCTTCAGCATTAGCTCCCCCTAACTTTTACAGCAAATTGATAATTCTTAATTTTTAGTTCTCAATTAAGAATTCATAATTCATCATTCAAAATTTTATTACGACAACGAGTCAATTTCTGTGCCTCAAAAAAATGCTAAAAGTGTTCTGTTTTGAATTAAAAACGGACAGATCAAATGAAATGATGTTCGAATTTATTACAATAACGTGCGGATACGGACGGTGTGGAGAATTTTGGAAAGAAATTTTTAAGTTAACGGCCTTGCCGCTAAGCTGCCGCCCAGATTTACCCGCCATCTTTGTGGCGGGGCGACAATGCTTAACTTCCTACTATCATTATTAGCCGGACTTTCCAAATTTCTCTATTAAAGTACCCTTTCAAAAAACCAAAATAAACCAACCAGGGCAATCATCAGCGACGCCGGAATCTGTACTCGCTGGCGATACCAGCTTTTGTTTCGAATAAGCCACACTAATAAAGCCGCAGTCAATAACACCATCAACTGGCCAAGTTCTACACCGATATTAAACGCCAATAATGAAGGCACTAAGTTGCCTTTTGGTAATCCATACTCAGTTAACACAGCTGCAAAACCTAAGCCGTGTAGTAAACCGAATCCAAATACGATGAATGGTCGCCATTTGTTCGTTTGTTTGAATACACAATTCTCAACTGCTATCCAGACGATAGAAAGAGCAATTAGGGGTTCAACTATTGCTCCCGGTACCTTTGCGATTCCTAATGCAGCAATTGCTAGTGTAATTGTGTGAGCAAATGTAAAAGCAGTAACCTGCCAAAGTAACGATCCTAAAATTAAACTCGAGAAAAATAGCCCTAATACAAAGAGAATATGATCTAAGCCTTTGGGCACAATATGCTCAATACCTGCTCTTATGAATAAAAGAAATTTTTCTTGCCAAGGCATGGCCGCCAGTAGGCGCATCCGCAGTCGTTTTAAGGCTGCTTCATATTCGGCTCTCATTTGCTGATCTTGTATGTTAATTTCCCCCTGTTCAATATCCAAAATCACAAGTTCGTCTTCAGGGTGAGCGAGAACTACAAAACTTGGACATAAGAAAATGCAGAAAGTAAAAACTTTAAGAAGTCTCATAAGCGTAACAGATATATTATAAAAAAAAGCGGCTCGGATTTCCTTGCCGCTTTTCAATAGCTTTAGCCGAGTTAGTCAGTTGAACCGTCTAACCCTCTTACTTTAAGCAGGGCTTCTATTTTAGGCTGACGTCCGCGGAAATTTTTATAAAGTTCCATTGCTTCTTCAGTTGAGCCTTTTTCGTAAACATGCGTTCTCAACTTTGCAGCAAGTTCTGAATCAAATACATCTCCAGCTTCCTTAAAGGCTTCAAAACCGTCTGAGTCAAGTACAGCTGAGTAAATATAACTATAATATCCGGCAGCGTAACCGCCCGCAAAGATATGTGCAAAGTAGGTGCTACGATAGCGAGGTGCTATTTCGTTAATTAATCCAATTTTTGCTAGTGAGGCTTCTTCAAAAGCATCTGTATCTTTAACACCTTCTTCAGCCTTGATAGTGTGCCAATCCATATCCAACAAAGATGCCGCCAGATATTCTGTGTTCGCAAAACCTTGATTGAACTTAGAGGCCTTCAATAATTTGTTGATTAATTCGTCAGGGATAACTTCACCGGTTTGATAGTGAGTTGCGAACGACTTCAGGATTTCAGGTTCGCTTGCCCAGTGTTCCAGAATTTGTGCCGGGAACTCGGTAAAATCACGTGGGCCGGATGTACCCGCCATGCTAGGGTAGGTAACATCGGTTAAAATACCGTGCATGGCGTGACCAAATTCATGAAATAAGGTAATAACGTTTTCAAAACTGAGTAGTGACGGAGCATCACCGACCGGGGCCGGGAAATTACACACGTTCACAACAACGGGGCGTTCTCTGCCATCAAGATTTGATTGCCCCTTAAAACTACTCATCCACGCACCACCTCGTTTGTTTGAACGGGTGAAGTAATCGCCGATGAAAATTCCCAGGTGACTGCCGTCTTTGTCTTTTACTTCCCAAACACGCGCATCCGGATGATAAACATTAATATCGAATAGCTCGGTAAAGCTTAAGCCCCATAATTTGGTCGTAGTTTCAAATACGCCGTTAAGTACGTTATCAAGTGATAAGTACGGCTTAAGCGCAGCTTCATCTAAATCATATTTAGCCTTACGAACTTTCTCTGAATACTGCCACCAGTCCCAAGCTGCTATTTTGAAATCATGACCTTCTTTATCAACAACTGCCTGCATATCGGCAACTTCTACTTTGGCTCTTTCCAGTGCTGGTTTCCATAACTGATTTAATAAATCATAAACTTCTGCAGGGGTTTTTAACATGCGCTCTTCCAGCATGAAGTGTGCATGAGTTTCGTAACCCATTAACTGTGCACGCTCCGCACGCAGTTTTGCTATTTTCGCAGCGATCTCTTTATTATCTGTTTCGTTATCGTTATCACCACGTTGTACGTACGATTTATACAGCTGCTCGCGTAAGTCACGGCGGTTAGATTGAGTTAAGAATGGGTACATGCTGGTACGATGTGGTGTAAATACATATTTATCTTTATACTTTGCTTTTTCTTCGTCAGTTTCAGCATTCTCCATTTTTTGGGCCGCTGTTTCAGCTGCAGCAGCGATAATACCTTCGGATAGACCGTCTAAGTCATCTTCATCTAAAATAAGTTCAAAGCCATTGGTTTCGGCTAATAGATTCTGACCGAATTCGGTTGTTAGCCCGGAAATCTTAGAATTGATTTCTGTAATTTGAGCTTTTTGTTCTTTATTCAGCAGTGCGCCGCTACGAACAAAAAACTTACGTGTATCTTCTAAAAGTTTGCGTTGTTCGTTGCTAAGGTCAAGGTTTTCACGTGCTTGCCAAATTGTTTCCACACGATTAAATAGCCCTTCATTCAGACTTATTTTATCATTGTGAGCAGATACCATCGGACTTAATTCACGTTGTAGTTCTTGTAATTTAGGGTTGGTATTTGAGCTTGCTAAGTTATAAAAAACGAGCTGCACCTTGGTAAGTAACTTTCCAGCTCTTTCCAATTCTTCGAGAGTGTTTGCAAACGTAGGCGCTTCAGGGTTATTCACGATTGCATCAATTTCAACAAGGTTTTCTTCCATGCCTTTTTTAAACGCAGGCATGTAATGCTCATCCTTAATTTCATTAAAAGGCGGCACTCCAAAAGGTGTATCCCATTCTTGATCAAATGGGTTGCCTGATGTTTGATCTGTTGAAGTTTGACAAGCGCTAAAAAGCATTATTACAACAATTAAAAGGAGTATTTTCATTTTATTGAACCTTATTCTTAGTTAAATAATTGTTTTTATAGGTAAAGGAAGATTACGATCATTTTTTTAAAAATTCTACGCTAATTTTTTTACTTTTTTCGATTTTACATGTATTTTGAGTGAATAGCACCAATCAGCAAATATTTACCCATTACATAGATCAGTTGTGTAAAATGGCTCTGACAAAAAACATGAAAAGGTAAAGAATTTGTATCGTATTGCCATATCGACGAATCGTTTTTGATGAGGAGATATCTTTTTTATCGCGTGAGTTCAAATCCACTTCTAAGACTTAGCTTCGCTGAGCTCACAAGCTCGGTTCTCACTCCCCAAAAAAACGTTGTGAGTTCGAAATGACAGTCCAGAATTTCACAAAATATTAAGTATTTACAAAATCTCTATTTCACACAACTGGTTACATAATTTTTTTTATAACCACATAAAACTGACATATCGTCTAGTTTTATTTATAACATTATGAAGATAGTTGTTTTAGGTATTCGAAACAAAGAAATTTTAAAAGTTGGCTTTAAAACTTTCTTATTTAGCAGTTTTTATTTTTCTTATACCCCAAATTGGAGGGCTAATTTTTATTTGCAACAACAATTTGCTGGTCACTTTGGTACGTCCGATAATTCGAGAACGTTTTACTTATTACTTAAACACAATTTATATTAAAATCTTCTTCCTTACTTTTTACAAACTTCTGACCATGAACAACGACGTTCGGGTTGAGTAGCTGGTTATAAAGCTTTTATTCTGGATACTCCTTTTCACTATATGGAGTAGTAGTAATATTTTGAAACCAATTTATTTTTTTACAATCTTCTTGCACTTGCCTCAATTTCTCATCAGAAAACGGAATGATTTCTTTGTACATAAATTTAAATTGACTCATATTATGTCTCACAGCCAAACAAAATATATTTTTCATTTTGTATTTAGTCCAATGTGCAAAACCATCAATTGCTAATTCCATTGCAAACTCGTTAATTTCATCTGAAATGTCCTCAGCATAAATAAAACAGACAAGACCCCAATCTTTAACTTCTGTGTATCTTTTTGCCATGAAATAATCTCTTGACGCTTTGGGATTAAACTTCTCATAAAAATTATAAAAGGTTTTAGCAATCATTCTTCGTTCAAACCTATTAAAGCTAAACAATATTTTGGCAAAAATATGACCATTTTCTAAAGATAAAATTTCACGTTTTACCAAGTTGTCAATAAAGTAACTAATTCTGTCTTCTTCTTTTTTTGCTGCTACCTTTTTATTCGAAAAATAATTATCCCATTCACCTTCAATGTCTAACCACAACCCTGTATACTCGTCCGATTTTACAATTGAACTAAAATCTCTTTTAAATAAAAAATAATGAGCAAGTAAATCTTTTTCTGTTCCAGTTATTGTAATAGATTTGCGATTTCTAAAATCCCTTTTAGTAGAATATTCTAAAAATTCAATATTTGCTTCATCAGTATAGTCTTCATCTGGACCAGAAAGCATGATTACATCTTTGGTCTTAAATAATTCTTCTCTTTTTTCTAAATACTCAATAAAATCAGAAATTGTATCAAGCTCATTTGTTAAAACTAAAAAAGCTTCTTTATTAAAAATATTTATAAATTCTTTTTTCTGTTCGTCTGATCCTATTAAATAGAAAAGCTCACCTTCGCCCAAATTGATAATTACGCGAAATATTTTAGTGTAATCATCTGGGTCAAAATTATAAACTCCTCTTTCAGGATGAATAAAAGTTATTTTATGAGATGAATTGAAGAGTTTTCTTTCAGCTCCATAAATTTGCCTAATTGCCTTGTCAATAGTATTCTTGAAATATCTCTTGTGATCACCTTTAAAAGTGTAATTTTTCACTGAAATAATAATGCAAATATTTTCAAATAGAATTAAGAGATCAGATATTTCTTTTTTATCACCATTTTCATCTTTGGGATTTGGGAAACACCAATATTTCACAAATGAATTAAATGCTAATTCATTTACAAAATCTTCTCCTAAATCACCCTTTTCTTTATGATTCTCTGACATTTTTTCTAAGCTTTATAACGGCGTTGCTGATAACCCGACGCCCAAAGCAACAATGATTAGGTCAAAACGAACAACCCAATTTTTATGCAAACGTTGTTATTTTTATTTGCAACAACGATTTGCTGGTCACTTTGCTACGTCCAATTAGTCGAGAACGCTTTACTTAAACACAATTTATATTAAAAACTTCTTACTAACTTTTTACAACTTCACGACAACCAACAACGGCGTTCGGGTTGAGCAGCTGGTTATAAGCCAAGATTTATTTTCTGTTGTATTTAATTCTAGACAATATTATTAATTCTTCAGTTGCTCAAGTATTTTTGGAACTTCTGGATGTTCCTCATACCAAATAACATTTAACCCAATTTCTTTAAAAGTATCTTCCTGTATTTTATGATGTAATTTAGAGAACTCTTGAAATTTTTGAGATTTGCTTGATAAGGAAGATTTAAATTGTCTTTCTAAAATTATGTAATGTTTACACCCAGAAAATTTTTCAGAGTGTATACTAAATAATCTGCGCAAATTTGGGTCAACACCTGAAAGCCCAATAAGAACACATGTTTTTTCACGAAGAGCTTTCATTTGTACAATATTTGACCAGGAATACGGATCAGTTTGCATTTGATGATACCCATCTTCACTGAAAACTAAAATTGAATCATCTAAGTTTTTATAGTCTGAAATACTCTTGGGAATAAATCCGTGTACATGATATACGGAAAGTTTTGTAGGAATTTCAAAATCGCCTTCAGTATAAATACTTTTGTATTCTACCCCATTTCTCTTGAGATGATTTTCCAGTAAATCGTCAAAATTATATGTAATAACAGCCTCTATTCCAACTTGTCTACGTCTCGGTATAGATAATTTTGCGATTGTTTCTAATAGCAATTGCTCTTTGATTGGTTTAACGTTCCTATATAAAGACTTTCTAATTTCATTAACAAATTCTTCACCTAATGCGTTTCTAATATAAGAAGCACTAACTAATGGAGCACCATTTTGCATATTAACTAATTCTTCAGCAAATTCATTTTTTTCTGAATTAGTAAGCTTCGTCGATATATTCTGATTAATAATTGATAAATTTAACTCCTTTAGTAATTCATTCCAATTAGGGACACCAGCATCTTTCGATGTCCCCGCACCAATCATTAATACAATTTCATCTTTTTGATATGCACTTTTCAAGGAATTTAATTGACGTTCTCTATCATCTTTCCAATTATCTTCAGATTTTTTTGCTTGCTCAATGGTTGAATTAAAGATTTCATTTCCGATATTCTTAATAAGTTTTGAACTGACTTCATTGTATTTCTTCGAAAGAGCAACAATATTATTATAGTCCCAAACCTCAACAACCATCTTTAGCTTGCGAAGTTTAATTTTCCGATTAATGTAATCCCGATCTATATCATTAAGTTCACTACCAAATATTATTAAACAAGAATTAAACTCATTTCCCAAATATTTAAGTTGACTTAGAAATTTTGTAATCACTTTGGGATTAAAAACAGCTTTAATTTCGATAAGAGTAATTCCCTGAAGATTTGAGATTCCATCATGTGATAATGCATCAAATTGATTAACCCTAATTGAATCCTCTTCTCCTGAGATTTTAATTTCTGGGAATTTACGTAGTTCAGATTTACCTTCACTTTTTAACAGATTATTTAGTAATCCAAGACAAAAGACCTCGAATTCACGACTAAATGTCCTTAAATTATTGCTCTTGGAAAACTTTAAATTTCTATCCCAATAAGTATTCTCAATTTCCATAACTGAACTCCCAATTCAATATTTTTTTTTGCCCATTGGCTTATAACATATACTTATGCGGAAGCAATCTGTGATACCAAATGCATGTTATACCGAAAGATTTTCCACATAACAATTATTTATATTGTTGTTTATAAAGAATACTTTTGCTGATTTTATTCTGTTTTCAAACTTTTCTTTCTTCATAACAGTTTATCAGAATTTTGTTTATATGGAAATAATTTCCACATAACATCAAAAATTGGAAGAGAAGTATAACAATTTACAACTTAAGTAAATGTTTATCAGAATACAAATTAATTGAACTTAACTAAAATAAAGACGGATTGTCCGAGCAAAACGGACACCGTAAGCGGCAATTTAATATATTGCAATGCTTTAGATATACACCTTGAATCCGCTCGGGGTAACGGGTGACATACATCAGACTTTGGATTAAATACTGAAGGCTGAAAACCGACAGCTGAGGGCTTATAACAAAAACAGCTAATACCCTAATAAAACAGCCGCGGCAATAAATGCTGCGCCTACAATTACATTTATAATGAATAAAGGCAGAACCAGTTTAAACCATTTTTCAAATGGAATTTTAGCCAGCCCCAGCATTGCCATTAAAACTCCGTTTGTAGGAATAATTAGGTTTGAGAGCCCGTCCCCTAAAATAAAAGCAAGCACGGCTGTTTGGCGTGATATCCCGAGCAAATCCGCCATTGGAGTCATAAGCGGCATTGAGACCAATGCTTGTCCCGAGGCAGATGGAATAAAGAAATTTAGTGTTGATTGAAATACGAGCATGCCTTCTGCAGCTACAACCTTCGGCAATGACATTAGCACTACACTCGCATGGTGAATCATAGTGTCTATAATCATACCTTCCTGAAGTACAACTGAAATACCGCGTGCAACGCCCACCACTAAAGCCGGGATGATCATTATTCCCAGTCCTTTGGTAAAAGCCGCCATTGATTCGTCGCCCGTCATGCGTGCAATTTTGGTAACAATTATAGTTATCCCGATAAAACCCGCGCTCATTTCAATTAATCCCCATCCGATGTTTTGTACGGCATATAATATTGAACCATATGAAAGCACAAAAAATACAAGAATAATTATATGTTTCTTTTGTAGTTTAACCTCTTCAAACGACCCGAATTCTTCCAGATCAAATTTATCATCTTTCATTAAACTTAGTGAAGGATCTTTTTTAACTCTGTTTCCATAGCGCATGAGGTAATGGAATCCGGTAGCAGCCAAAGCAGCGAATAGAAGAATACGTAATCCCATACCGGAGCCAATTGGTAATTCAGCTATAATTTGGGCAATCTGAACGGTAAACGGATTAGATATGCCGGAGGTCCAACCCAATAAAATCGGTATGTTCAGCAATCCCAGTCCGAATAATCTATCATAGCCTAATTGTTTTGAAAGGAACAGAAATACCGGAATTAAGGCAATAGTTTCGGGGCCAATTCCCATAATTGAGGAGCCTGAAAAAAGAGTCATGTAAATTAAAAAAAACAACAGTTTCGGCTTCTCACGGAATTTCGAAATTAAACCGAACAGAAATGCGTTGAAAGTACCCGTATGCTGAATAAGCATTATTACGGCTCCGATAATAAATACATAAAACACAAGTACAGCCGAATCAGCCAAACCTTTTGGTATCGCAGTCAACACGCCCAATAAAGAAACCGGAGTAGATTTCCCCTCTACTTCTTCACCAACAATTACCCCCTTTAATGAAAAATGCTTTGGCAGCTCTTCATAACTATTCGGAATTACTACGGTTTGAGTTAATTCTCCGTAGCTCCTAGTAGTACGTTCATAGGAACCGCTTGGTACAAAATAAGTAAGTATTGAACAGATTATTATAATCCAGAAAAGAAATATAAAAACGTGAGGAATTTTAAAGTTTCGCATATTATCCAGTGTTCTTTTGGTATGAATCAATTATAAACATGTCTGCAGACTAAAGAGTTTCAAAATGAGCGAAAAACGGAAACCCCGTCTTTGCTATGGTTTCATTTTTCGCCAATGCTTCTAATGGTAAACCGGTGGGCAGCCCACCTTCGCCAGTGCTTCGGTGGACAAGGGAAATTAATCAGCTATCTAATTTTGTTGGTCGGTTCAATTTATTTTCATTGATCTCGTTATACATATTTGTGAGGTAATCCAAATCTTGTTTCTTCAGGTTTTCTATTAAGTGTGTATTTATCATTTCAAGATTACCCAATTTTTCAACTACTCTTGCCAGAATTATTACTGAAATATATGCTGGGTTACCCTTTACTCTTGGGTCTTTAAGCGGTAATATTTCATCCTCTGCAGTAGCTGCTCTCATTACCCCTTTTCTATTTGTGTTCCCTTTTTCATCAACATAACCAACGGGTAATTCAAATTCGTATTCTTTCTGTGCCGGTTTCATTTATATTCCTCACTTTACTGATTGATTGGTTTTATTCAAATGTAGTTCCATTTTATACAAGTCAAGCCTTTCGCCCCAATAGTCTTTTTCCTTTAGAACAGTTTTGAATTTATATTTTTCAAAGAATTTATACGCTAACTGGGATGTGGTTGTAATAATTTTTTCTAAATATGGCTTCTTTTCAGCAATATCAAAACAATGCTTTATTGATGTATTACCCAATCCAATACCTTGGTATTCCGGATGGAAAAAAATCCAAGTGATTTTTCCGGTTTTGCAATTGTCGTTAATTTCAAACCCCACTCCACCGGCAATTTTATTTCTATGCTCAAGAATATAGTAATCATCTGAATTTGTTTCTAAATATTTCCGGAAATCTGCGATTTCACTTGGATCGAAATAATCAGGCGTATTCAATTTGAAAATATCTAATATCTTATCTTTATCTGATGTTGTGTATTTTCTTATCATTTTAATGGCTAATTTATTACCAAATTTAGTTGAGTAAAATAGTTTTATTTTATTACATAATGCAAATACCAGCATTAGCTTTTCATGCTAAGCGACTCATCCATAGATATTTTCTATCGTATTATAAAAACAATCTATTGTTCCTATCTTGCTAAACAGATATTAATTTTATTAAATTGAAACTAAATCTAAAGTACTAAATCAATTCTTTTGTTTATAATCTTATTACTGCTTAAAATTTCACATAATAAAAATTAGGATGAGCTATGGAAAACAACAACCAAAACACTTCCGGCAATGGTGAAGGTAAATGCCCGTTTCATCACGGAGCTACAAAACAAAGTGCAGGCGGTGGTACATCAAACCGTGACTGGTGGCCGAACAGCCTTAACTTGAATATTCTCCGTCAACATTCAAATTTATCTGATCCGATGGATGAAGATTTTAATTATGCAGAAGAATTTAAAAGCTTAGACTTAAACGCAGTTAAGCAAGACCTTTACGATCTTATGACCGACTCGCAAGATTGGTGGCCTGCAGACTACGGCCATTATGGCCCGTTATTTATTAGAATGACCTGGCATGCTGCTGGTACTTACAGAATTTCTGACGGCCGTGGCGGAGGTAATACCGGCAATCAGCGTTTCGCTCCGTTAAACAGTTGGCCGGATAACGCCAACCTTGACAAAGCACGTATTCTTCTTTGGCCTATTAAACAAAAGTACGGCAAAAAACTTTCTTGGGCAGACTTACTGATTTTAGCCGGAAACGCTGCGCTTGAATCTATGGGCTTCAAAACATTTGGTTTCGGCGGCGGGCGTCCGGATATCTGGCACCCGGAAGAAGATATTTATTGGGGTTCTGAAGCTGAATGGCTTGGCGACAAACGCTACGAAGGCGACCGCGAACTTGAGAATCCTCTCGCTGCCGTACAAATGGGATTAATTTATGTTAACCCCGAAGGCCCAAACGGCAATCCTGATCCGGTTGCGTCCGGCAAAGATATTCGTGAAACTTTCGGCAGAATGGCAATGAACGATGAAGAAACTGTTGCGCTTGTTGCGGGCGGACACACATTCGGTAAATGCCACGGTGCCGGGGACGCAGCGCATGTTGGCCCTGAACCGGAAGGTGCTGTAATTGAAGAACAAGGCAAAGGCTGGATGAGCAGCTTTGGCGACGGTAAAGGTGTTCACACAATTACAAGTGGAATTGAAGGTGCATGGACAACTAACCCAATTAAGTGGGACAACGATTATTTTGAGATTTTATTTAAGTACGAATGGGAATTAACAAAGAGCCCGGCGGGTGCAAATCAATGGGTACCGAAAGACGGCGCCGGTGATGATACAGTTCCTGACGCACACGATCCTAACAAAAGGCACGCACCAATTATGACCACTGCAGACCTCGCGTTAAGAATGGATCCAATTTATGAACCTATTTCAAGACGTTTCAAAGATAACCCGGACGAGTTTGCAGATGCATTCGCTCGTGCTTGGTTTAAATTAACTCACCGTGATATGGGTCCTAAAGTTCGCTACTTGGGATCAGAAGTGCCAGCCGAAGATTTAATTTGGCAAGATCCGGTTCCTGCTGTTGATCATAAATTAATTGATGAAGCAGATATTGCTTCATTAAAAGCAAAAGTACTTGCCTCAGGATTATCAGTTTCAGAATTAGTTTCTACAGCTTGGGCTTCAGCTTCAACATTCCGCGGATCAGATAACAGAGGCGGAGCAAATGGCGCACGAGTAAGGCTGGCTCCTCAAAAAGATTGGGAAATTAACAATCCGGAACAACTTGCTAAAGTACTTGGAACTCTTGAAGGTATTCAAAAAGAATTTAATGACGCACAATCCGGCAAAAAAGTATCGATCGCTGATTTGATTGTTTTAGGTGGTTGCGCCGGGGTTGAAAAAGCCGCAAAAGATGCCGGACACAATGTGACTGTACCATTCTCACCGGGACGCACAGATGCGACTGATGAGCAAACCGACGCGGAATCATTTGCAGTTCTTGAACCAAAGGCAGACGGCTTCCGTAATTATCTAGGCGGAAAATTTTCTGTCTCTGCTGAAGAATTATTAGTTGATAGAGCTCAGTTACTTACTTTAACAGCACCGGAAATGACAGTACTCGTTGGTGGCATGCGTGTATTAAACACTAATGCTGATGGCTCATCAAATGGTGTATTTACAGATAAGCCCGGAACACTAACAAATGACTTCTTTGTAAACTTGCTCGATTTAAGAACAACGTGGAAAGCTACTTCAGAAGACGGCGAAGTATTTGAAGGAAGCGACCGTAAAACGGGTGAAAAGAAATGGACAGGCACTCGTGCTGATTTAATCTTCGGTTCAAATTCTGAATTGAGAGCATTATCAGAAGTTTATGGTTGCGCAGATTCAAAAGAAAAATTTGTTAATGACTTTGTTGCTGCTTGGAATAAAGTAATGAATCTTGATAGGTTTGATTTAGCTTAATTATTATCTTAGCAGTCATGGTCGCACCATGACTGCATTTAATTCTTCAGAAAATACACCTCAACAAACTCAGCGTGACGAAGGTCTGTTATAATGCACAATTATTTATTCGTGACAAATCTGTTTAACGCAAATTAAGCTTAACAATTACCGGGTTGTGGTCTGAAATTTTTTCATCACCGGTTATCAAAATACTAGTTTTAATTCCATCCTTTTTCGTCAATCCCGGAGATACGAGAATATGGTCAATTTGCTCCGGCTGGCCACGGAAATTGTATGTCCAGCGCACATCGTAATTTTCAAAATAGTTACTCAGTCCGGTTTGGATAAGCTCTTCAAACACGTCGTCAAAGCCTCTTATTCTATAAAGAGATTCGCTCCTTTTCTCGGAGTTCAAATCGCCTGTAACAATCACTTCCCTTCCCATACTTAATTGTTTAATTACTGCTCTTCTGGCAATGTTCGCCTGGGCAAGTCTTTTTGCGTCACTTTCAAATCCTTTTCGTTCACTAATTAGGTGTAAAACAAAAACGTCGATATCTTTTCCATTCACAGTCGCAGTAACTTTTAATCCCTTGCTTATACCGGTTTCAGCTTCCTTATCTCCATCTAATTCTTCCAGATAAATTGATCTTCCCGGAATTTGAGGCCAAACCTCTTTAAGCGGGAATTTAGAGAAAACAGCAACATTTTGTCCCGTCCATTTATCTGTGCAGTCACATACCTCCCAATGGCTGTAATTAACGCCGATTTGATTTAATTCTCCGAGTAGAACTTCTAAATCTTCCTTTCCACCAACTTCGGTAAGTGTTAAAATATCAGCATCAATGCGCTTAATCATTTGAGCAACATTTGCCGATGCCTCTTTCAATTTGGCTGTGCGATTGGCATCATCATTCCAAAATGTTTGCACACTTTCCGGTTCACGGCTAAGGTCAAATGATTTTCCAAATTTCATATGGACCTTAGATTTATTAAGAAATTCAGCGTTGAATGTTGCTACCGTTATCTCTTGTGAACTTATGGGTAAATAATTACATAAAGCTAGTAAGGTTATTAATAAGATTCGTTTCATATTCTCAGAATTATTGTTTTAGGATTGTTCTTGTTTAATCGAAATATACGTAAAAGAATAATTGTTTTTATTTTAAATTTTGTAGTGTGGCTGTTAAGCTATATCCCTCAGAGTAATGATAGGCAATATCAATCAGACTTTCACAGTAAATAATCAAGCAAATGCCATTTCCCTATTATATTTTTTGCGATACTCTTTGGGCGATAATCCCGAATATTTTCTGAAGATTGTTCTGAATGCTTTCTCATCATTATAACCGATACTATACATTATTTCATGAATAGCATCTGCAGTTGATTCCAATTTCTTTTTTGCGGCTTCAATTTTAACCCTTTGAATATATTCAAGCGGAGTATTGGAAGTTGCTTTCTTAAAGCGTCTCAAAAAACTGCGCTGATTTAAATGAACTATGCCTGCAATCTGATCAATATTCAGTTTATTTTCATAATTGCTTTCAATATAGTTCTGCGCTTTTTTTATCTGCTCATCCGAATGATCTTTTTGTCCGCTGAAAATTATAAATTCACTCTGGCTTACGCGGTCAAATTCAATTTCTGATACTTTTGAACAATAAATTGCAGTTTCCCTTCCTAAATATCTTTCGATTAAATAAAGCGTGAAATTGAGAATAGAATAAGCTCCTCCACTGGAATAAATTCCGTTATCTTCGCAGATAATCTTTTCAGGAATTAGATTCACATCAGGATATTTTTGTTTGAACTGCTCATGTGAAGTCCAATGAGTAGCGCAAGATTTGCCGTTTAATAGACCGGTTTCCGCGAGCAGAAAAGCACCTTTGCACAGACTGGCAATTTCTGTGTCATTTTCAATACGCTGTTTTCTTATCCAATTAACAAATTTAATATTTTTATTTACCGCTTCTTCAAGATCACCGCTCAGAGGAGAAACAATTATTAAATCGGTTTTAGTAATTTCGTTTATTGAAACTGTCGGCTGAATGCTGAACAAGTTCTGATAAATAATTGGTTCTTTAGTTATACCAACTAAATCAATTTTAAACGGAAAATCAGATAGGCTGTTCATTTTTTTGTAGTAAGAATTAGCCATACTTAATAAATTAAATGGGCCAATAATTACATCGGCTATACTGTTCCCTTCCGGAATAATTATGCTTATATGCTTCATGGGTTCAAATATAATTTTTGATATTGTCTTAATCAACCCCTAGTATTGTCATTTTAGACATGTATCAATGGCGCATTTTTGACATAAATTTGTATTAAACAATTTCAAACAAAGGAGAGTTATAATGAATTCACAAGAAATAACAGTAGTGTATAAATGGACAGCAAAAGAAGGAAAAGCCGAAGAATTAAAATCAATTTATGAAGAAGTGGAAAAACAAATGAAAGAAACAGAACCTGGCGCTCTTAAAGTTGACTGTTATTTTAATGAAAATACAGGGGAACTTCTTGTTTCTGATTTATTTAAAGATGCTGCTGCTTTAGGTCAGCATTTGGGTACCACTGCAGCGGGGCACTTCCCTAATTTACTTAAAATTGCTGATCCCGGACCATTTCTGTTTTGCGGTAATGTTCCGGAAGAAATACAAAAAGCAGCTCTTGGAATGGGATTAAACGCAACCTTTGCACCACTCTCTTTTGGGTTTGATAGAAATTCTGCATAAGTAAAAATTATCCCAAAATGTCAGACTGAGCTTGTCCCGCACAGCGGGACGAGTGCAAAGTCGTAATTAAGCTTTACTTCCGATTCGACTCCTCTCGCCGTGACTTAACGTCTTTAAGAGCTACTGATTCTTGTATTAATATATACCCGATCCTTTATTCAGATTAACTTGAGGCTGCTTAATCTTTTTAATAGTTGTTTGAATAAAATCGGCCATTAGTTAATCATTGAATTGATTTTATTAATATATTTATTAATATTTTTAATATATTTCTTGACTTGTCTTAATTTTTATTATATATTTGTCATAAAAATAAACTGAGGCTTATAAAATGTATGAATTGACCAATTGTCCGTACTGTGAAGGAGATTTCGTGATTAAAGAAATTGAGTGTCAAAGTTGTAAAACCCAGATAAGGGGAAATTTTAAGGTTAACCGTTTCCATATGTTCAAACCTGAGGATCTCTATTTCATAGAAATATTTCTAAAAAATGAAGGCAATATCAAATTAATGGAAAAAGATTTGGGAATTTCATACCCAACAGTTAAAAGCCGCTTAAAAAATATAATTAATACTCTGGGTTACAAGTCAAAGACCGGTGAATCGGAAGAACGTGTAAAAATTCTAAATGCTCTCTCAGAAGGTCAAATTGATGTAAAAGAAGCAATTAAAAATTTGGGAGACATTAAATAAGTTTTCTGACAATTATGAAAAACAATTAGTAATAATTTTAGGAGAAAAAAGATGAGTGAAGAAAAAAGATTAATCTTGGAAATGTTGAAAGAAGGTAAAATCTCAGTTGAAGAAGCTGAACAGCTTTTAGAAAAAGCAAATCCGGGTGAATCAATTGATGATAAACCCAAAACAAAAAAGCCTAATAACAAAAAATTCCTTCGTGTACGTGTTACTGAAGAAGATGAAGTAAAAGCTAATGTAAATATTCCAATAGCATTGGCAGGCGTAGGACTTAATCTTATCCCGAAAGAAAGCTTGATGGTTGATGGAGTAAAGATTGACATTGACCACATTCTGAAATTGATTGAGGAAGGAACTGAAGGTGAACTTGTAAATATCGATGCTGAAGATGAAGGGAAAAACTATAAAGTAAATATTTATATCGATTGATTTAATGTTGGCTTCGAGAACCTCAGCCAACGTATAATATTTTAAACTCTAAAACGGTCTCTGCGGTTCTTGAAGAGACCGTTTCTCATTGTCCCGAATGGTTGACAGCAACAAATTTCCTCTAAATAACAGTAATGATTTTAAGAATTATTAATTCTGCAATACTGGTTTACTTTTATCAAAATTTACAAATCTTAGCGACATTATAAATATTATCAGTATCAGAATTGATGATAAAATAAAAATATTACTTCCCAACACGTTAAATAAGATTCCTCCAACAACCAATCCGATTATACTTGCGATACTTCCTGCACTGCCCGCAAAACCTTGAATTGTGCCTTGATATTTCTCCCCTGCTGTTCTCGATAGAAGAGAAAGAATTGAAGGCCACATTATTCCATTCCCGATCGACAATAATACTGCTGATATATAAATGAAAATAATTCCTTGATTCAATAAGAATAAAAAACTAATTCCAAGTATCAGGCTGCCCCACAAAATTAGCGTCGTATCTTTATAAAGTTTTGACACTTTTTTAAGGACCGGCCCCTGCACAGTTGCCATCGCTATTCCGAGAATTGCAAAATAAATTCCGGTATCTGTTAGCTCCCATTTCAGAACTTCAACGGCGTAAACAGGAAACGCTATATAAAAAAGATTGAATCCGAGAAATGTTAAAAAGTAAATCAACAAAATATTTGGGATGCCTTTTAGTTGTAGAATTTTTGAGAAACTGATCTTTTCACTGTTAACTTGATCAAAACAATCTTTGTGCTCCTGCCCGAAAACTTTTCTAACACTGGTTTTATTGAAAACATTTATTGAACAAGGATTCGATTCGGGTAAATTAAATTGAATAAGCAACAAGGCAACAGTTGAAATTATTATAGCAACAATTACGGAAAGAGTCTCCCCATTTTCGTACGAACCAAGTAAGCCGGCAATAGCCGGACCCAAAATAAAACCGAGGTTTGCTGCGACAGACATCTTCCCAAAATTTTCGTTTCTATTTTCATCTGTAGAAATATCAGACAGATAAGCATTTGCTACAGAAACATTTCCACCTGTAATTCCGTCAATTGCACGGGCTAGAAATAAAACCAACAATGGAATAGTTAATGTAAATTGTCCAAGTAATTCGGAATCAACTTCAAACATACTTGTAAGCGGTAAATAAAGTGCAGTCATAAAAATGAACCACGAAAAGAGTGTCCCCGCCTGGCTCAATAATAGTATTTTTCTTCTTCCGAATTTATCCGACCATCGTCCTAAAATAGGAGCACCGATTAGTTGAAACACTGAATAAGTAGCTCCCATTATTCCGTAGATAAGCGCATTACCGCCCAAGCGCAAAACGAGAAAAATCAGAAAAGGTAAAACAATACTGAATCCAAGAGTACCGACGAAGTTCACTCCAAGAATGGGATAGACTGAAATCTTTTTTGAAGGATTTGACAATTTACTTTGACAACCTACTTGTTATCTTAATATAACAGAAAAAATCACCAAGACGAAATACACCAAACTATTTTTGATTATCTTTACGTGAATTATTTATGAAATCAAATGTCTGAAGACAAATTCTACGACCTTCGAATTCAAAAAATCATTAATGGTGATTCGGATTCATTTAGAGGTTTGTTTTTCGAATACGCAAAATCACTAATTTATTTTTCAAATAGAATTGTAAACGATTTTGATGAAGCAGAAAACATTGTGCAAGAAGTTTTTGTTTCAATTTGGCAAAACCGTGAAAATCTTGATCCCTCTCAAAAAATAAAGACTTACCTTTTTGTTGCAGTAAAAAACAGATCGCTTAAATTCATTCGGCATGAAAATGTAAAACATGATAGTTTTGAAACATTGCAAGAAATTTATCAAACTTACAATAATGCAGATTCCGAAACAAACTACAATGAATTAAAATCAGCAATTGATATCGCAATTAATAAACTCCCTGAGAAATGCAGAATAATTTTTGAAATGAACCGTTACGACAAATTAAGCTACAAAGAAATCGCAAAAGTTTTAGATATTTCTGTAAAAACAGTAGAAACACAAATGGGACGTGCACTAAAAAGCTTGAGACAACAACTCACAAATTTTATATCAATTTTGATTTTCTTTTTATAATGCTAATCTCAAAAGTTACAATCTTATTCTATAAAATAGTCTTCGACATATCCTGCAAACGGGACAAGAGGGAATGACAACTGAAAACCTGTTATACGTCATTTCGAAGGAGTTAAACGACAGAGAAATCCATTCATACTGAAACAAAGATTTCTCACTCTGTTCGAAATGACATTTACTTAGATGTTATTATTTTTTTCGTAAACCTTGTAAGGGTATTCCCAAATTCACGGGTACTTACTGTATAACGTCATCGGAGGGCGTAATGAATGAATTAAATAACTGGGAATTAATAGCTAAATATTTATCAAATGAATGCAATGCAAACGAAAAAATCGAAGTTGAAAACTGGATTGCCAAAAATGAAGAAAACAGAAAATCGTTTGAACTTCTAAAAGATGTTTGGCAGAAAGAACAAGAAGAAAAAGAAATCGATTTGGAAAAACTTTGGAACAAGGTTGAATTGGAAACGGGAATCAAAAATATTGAACCAACTGAAGAAAAATTATTCTTCAGCCAAGTACCAAACTTCATGAAATACGCGGCTGCAATCGTGATAATAATTTCGAGTGCATATTTGGTAACGAGTAATTTCTTCACAGAAGAAGCTCCGCAAATACAATTAATTACTCACACCGTTCCCAACGGAGAAAAGTCAGAATTACTGCTCAGTGACGGCTCAAAAATATTTTTGGATTCCGGCAGCGAGTTGGTTTATCCTGAGTCATTTGAAAAAGACAGAAGAGAATTGCAATTATCCGGAGAAGCATATTTTGATGTAGCCAAAAATAAGAAGGC
>JANQIV010000055.1 GCA_028282005.1 Melioribacteraceae bacterium
CAAGACAATTAACTTTTCGTGAAGTAACAAATGAAATTTCTAAAGCAACGGGAAGAGAAATAGTTTTTCAACCCGTTACTATGGATGAATATAAAAATATGCTGCTTGAATTGAATATGCCAGCTGATGTTATATGGCTGATAACTTACCTATTTAATGAAGTTCTGATTCCTGAAAATTCAATAATTACTAACGATGTTGAAAAAGTACTTGGACGTAAACCAATTGATTTTTCTGATTACGTAAATGAAACAGTAAAAACCGGTGTTTGGAATACTTAATTGCTTCTTGCTTTAGATAAAGCTGTCGAAAATCTTTTTTGGCAGTTTTTA
This sequence comes from Melioribacteraceae bacterium, assembly GCA_028282005.1. Taxonomy (GTDB): domain Bacteria; phylum Bacteroidota; class Ignavibacteria; order Ignavibacteriales; family Melioribacteraceae; genus JANQIV01. Next base: position 333 of record JANQIV010000055.1, read on the forward strand.
TTTACTTTTTGTCCTTTCAAATTGTTAATTTTATTTCTGTGGAAAAGAGTTTAGGATATGTATTATCAATTCTTATAAAGATCAGATGATCTCTTTCATGTATTCGCATCCTCAGGCATATGAAGAAGCAATTTAAAAGATGAACAGCCTTTATCATGGCGTGCTGTATGGCTGCTATGGAGCTGCATTGAAGAAAATGACAACAGAGTAAGAAAACATATAAATTCTATTTTAAATGTAATAACTGAAAAAGACGACGGACATCAGCACGAATTAATAAAAATACTTTCTAAAATGGAATTAAATGATGACCAGGAAGGACAGTTGTTTGACATTTGTATGAACCTTTGGGAACAGACAGAAAAGGTACCTTCAATTAGATATACTGCAATAAAGTTTATTTTAAAGTGTGCAAAGAAACATCCTGAACTTGAAAATGAGATTTCGTTTCTTTTTCAGGATCATTATTTGCAGTCATTATCTCCTGGTATTAAACACTCGATAAACAAAATGATGAATAAATTAAATCTTCAAAAAGATTTTTAAATAGAATTTATTTTTTCGGTAATGTTGATGCAAACTCAATTCCACGCTTGATCCATTTCTTTAGAACTTTTTCTTCGGAATGAGCATCGGGTAAAATTTCCATCCAACCTTTCATTACTTTGCCCGTAAAGTCCATATCTTTGACGTGTGGTTCATTTATAAACTTGTCGCGGTTTTCTTTTCCTACTCTTACAATTAAACTATCTTTATGAACACCCACCGACATATTTCCGTTTAACATAAAAGCGATTCCGCCAAACATTTTTTTTTCTTCCAAATTTTTTATACCGGCAGTTTCTTCCCTTATAACTTGCAGCAGTCCTTCATTGTATGCCATTTGTTTTACCTTTTTAAGAGGGAAATATAAATATAGAATCAAATAAAAAAACTTCAAAAAATCTGAAAACGTAAAAGTGAAAATATCATTTAATCAACATCATTTTTTTTATCATAATTGTTTTGCCGTCAACTGTTAGACTATAAAAATAAACTCCGCCGCTTACGTTACTTGCATTCCATAAATAATTATACTGACCAGCAGAAAGGTTTTGATTTGCAAGAGTTTCAACTAATTCTCCCAGAGTATTGAAGATTTTTAATGTTACAAATCCTTCTGCCGGAATTGAAAAGGAAATTGTAGTAGATGGATTAAATGGATTTGGGTAATTCTGTTTTAGGTTATATTCTGTTGGGATGTAATTACTGCTTTCTCTATCGGCAACCTCAGTTACATTATTGTCAATTTCACAAGGTGTAAATCCATTATGAGATTCGTCTGTAGAACTACCATCAGGATTTACAAATTCAAAATTATATACTCCGGCAGCTGTCCAATCATAATTTAAGGTGTAATTTTCATTATTAAGTGTGTAGACAAGACTATAACTAGTTTCTCCAGTTTGTTCAAAACCAGTAATTACTGCACCCTGTAATGGCTGAAGAAACGGTCTAACAGGAGTAGTACCTGCTTGTGGTAAAATTTGGGACTCTGTTCCACCGTTATCTGTTGTTACTTTCCCTACCATTGAGCCCATTATATATGGATAAGTTTCTGTGCCGTGATAATGATACACATTATCGGCACCAATATGTCCGTTGTATTGATCTAGTGGCTGCATATCAGAGCCATCCGGTTCTTTGCTACCGTAAATAGCATAACCGTCCAAAGCAAAAGCAATTGGTAAAATTTCTTCTGTTTTATCTTCAAGATGAAGTGGAGCAATGTGATAGTGATAATCATCAGCCCTTCCGCTGTGCCCGCCAAAGTCATCAAGCTCACCTACGAGAAAGGCATCATCGCCTCTATTATTCAAAGGATTAAAAATTGGAATTCCGTTTGCAGCAATCGCTACAGCTCCCCTCATCAAACTCTCTTGAAGTGATAGTGGGTTATCGGCTAGTTCGGGATTAAGAGGAATACTCCATGCGTTATTGCCAATGTAACATTGGGGAATAGGCACTTGCTGCTGCCAGCTTGTAATTCCCACCATCATTGTGTGATCCGCAATGCCAAGTGATTCAACATAAAAGGAATTTTCATCCCAACGTGTAGCAACATTAGGCTTAAAAGGAGCAAATGCAGATTCCAAAAACATCGGATCGGTTATACTTTTTATCGATTGTGCTTTACCAAGAATTACGCTGTTATTTAATTTTGCTATTTCTTCGTATCTCTTACTGACAAAGTTTTGGTCATTTTTTGAAAGTGATGACAACGAATATTTCTCAACTTTTCCGTTAGCTTTTTCGAGATGAACAATTCCATCTTTAAGTAAAAGCAAAGAAGCTTTTATCTGTTTGTTTTTATCTGCAAAATTCCATTGTCTAAGACTTACGTGTTTGTGCTTTTTCCCGCTATGAGCAAATGATATACAGCATAAGAATAATAAAAGTAATGAGAGTAAAAATATATTCAACTTCATAAAAATATCTCTGAGTTACTTGGTTAAAATCTTATTCAATTTACAATAATTTTATTGTTGCCGTCAATGATTTCGAATAAAATGAAAATCTTTCATTGACGGCATTTTTATTTCAACAACATCATTTTCTTTATTCCAATTGATTTGCCGTCAACCGATAAATTATAAATATAAACACCACTTGCCAAATTGTTTGCATTCCATTCGTAAATATGATTTCCGCTAGATAATATCTGGTCGACAAGAGTTGTAACCAACTGCCCGAGTGAGTTATAAATTCTTAGTGATACATTCACACTACTTGGTAAAGCAAATGAGATCGTTGTTGATGGATTAAACGGATTTGGATAATTTTGATTTAATGAAATCTCAGTAGGTAAACCACTGGTTTCTTCAACATCTGTCAAAATCTGATCACCATCAAGTTCATCTAAATTGTAAAGTGTAGCGCGGAATACTTCTTTAACTTCATTCCCTTGTGGTGTTTCAAAAATATATGGATTGAAATATTCCCAAACTATATCGCCACCGTCTGTTACTTCAAAAAATCTACCTTCAGTTCCTTCACAAATTAATGTGTTTCCGTTTGGCAAGCGTTGAGTTCCGGAAATGTGATCAGCGTAAAAATCTGAAGTAGGATCACTGAAGTAAGTCCAGGTTAATTCTTCCGGGCCAAAAGCCGATTCACTTTGAATGAAGTAAGTATCGATCGCATTAATCGGTGGTGAAATTTGATCTATCGATGAGTAATTACGACCTTGTCCATTGTTGAAAATAAGTATATCATTTTCACCGGGGTAATCTGATTTAATCCACTGCCCGTCATGTGGCCCAAATAATTTTTGATCTTCGCTTGTACCTCTATCATAAGTTTGCGGGTTACCCCAGCGGTAAAGTAAATCCCCAGCACTTCCGGCAGCTTCGGATGTTGTTGTGTTGTGATCAATGATCCAGATTTCACTAAAGTTGCGGACGGTTACTATTATTTGATCTAGCTCTTCATTGTAATCTATTCCGTTTATATGATTCCAGTCAGCACCACCCTGACCATTTACAAAGTTCAAGTTTATTTTTTCAGGATGTTCGAAAACTGTTCCGTAGTTTTCTTTTGTAGCATCATAATCTTGAATTAAGTGATCCCAAACATGCCATTCCCAAACTATTGTTCCTCCTGAGTTGCCGCTTGGCTGAACTTCAATAATTTTGTCCGGCCACAATTCTCCGTCGGATAAAAGGGAAGGATCACGCCCGGCTTCGATAGCTTCCTCTTGTGTTTTGTATTCCCAGGCAACCATCAAAATATTTCCGTTAGGCAGATATTCGATATCGTGATGTAACAAATACTCATCGCTGTTATGTTCAAACTCCCAAAGCTTATTGCCGTCCCAATCATACCATTCAACACGGCCACCGGCTCCACCAGTACTTCCGAAGACTGTGTTTCCATTTCTGTCTAACGAAGAAGTTCTTAAAAGTGATTTATCATTTAATAAATAAGCTGAAAGTGCTGGTGAATTGTCGCTTGTCCATGAATTTACAACTCTACCTTCGCTATCGATTAAGTAAGTATTTGTATTTCCCAATGGCGCAAACAGAAGTGCGTCACTTTCACTCCAATTTGATTCCCCAATATCTCCGCCATCATCATCGCCACCGCCAGTTGTGTCTGAAACTTCTGTGTAACGAACTAACCGAACATAATTATATAATCTTGATGCGTCACCTTGTGGGCTGTTTGTAAAGTAGTAGCCGTCGGAAACATATGTAAACTGATTACTGAATGTTCCTGTCTTTTCATCACTCCTCTGGCATCCGGCTCCGTGAACATCAATCCACGAATTTTGCATATAACCCAAAGCACGGCCGAAACATATATATACTGCAGCGGCAGCAGAACCGTTTGATCTGAGGTGAGTTGTACCGGTCCAGAACCAAGGGTAATCAGCCTCTCCGCCTTCATTCGTAATTCGTGTGATATTGAAAACCGGATCAATTGCGCCGGAGTTTGTAACATCGGGGGCGCGGGAGTAATCAACTATGCTTTGTATTTCTTTTGCGTTTGGTAACCGCCAGTCATCATAACCTAAATAACTTTCATCATTTTTTTCTTGAACAAATTCCAGAGCTTCAGTCCATGTTAAACCGGAACGGGGACCGGTATCACTGCCATTTCCAAAATCATTTTGCGACCACATTAATGCGGTGGCGTTATCTGTAATTGTACCGTCGCTGTTGTCGGTGAAATTATTTATGCCATAGTCTGTGTTGCCTCTTACAAAATAAACGTAATTTTCTTTAACCATTTGACCACTGTATGGGTATCCTTTGATTCTACCGTCTGCAAGGTTTAATCCAAACACTGCATTCTGGTTTACAAAAACTTTTCCGATGTATTCATTGGTTGACCAAAATTGTGCATCAATAGCTCTTTCTCCGGCATCGCTATCTCCGTAGCCGAAATCAAAATAATCTGTGTCGATGAACGGAACTAAACCATCTGTTTCAGGCCCGGAAGGATCAGTACCGTTAAAATTCATTAATGAATAAAGTTCTTTCATTGAGGGGAGTCGCCAATCGTTGTAACCGCCAAAGTTTTGAGAATTTAGTGTATTCGGATAATCAAGTGCTTCAGAATAAGTCAACTTATCATCAACGCTTATCACTCCGTTATTATTGAGATCCGGAGATTTTGCCCAGGTAAGTCCGGTAACATTATCATAAACAGTGAGTCCGTCTTGGCTTAATGTGTAATTTGGTTGATTCCCTTCAAACTGTGCGTCCTGTCCGTAAAAAGAATCGCCAACAGAAGGTTTTGAAATTTCATCCGAAGCGTTATAAAAAGTAGATTGCCCGGTATCTACTATTTTATAAGATTGTGCTAATACACTTCCCAAAAAAATTAAAAGCCCGCTTAAAATTAGAAACAATCTGAATTGCCATTTGTCCATGCTTATACCCATATGTTTAATCATGCTTTTTTATTGTTTATTGAATAGGACGACAAGAAAAAAAAATCCCTGCGGTGTATTTTAGAAAAATTCATCTCGATTAAATTAAGCAAATATTAAAATTTAATTAATGTTAGCTCAATATTTGACTAATCTATAAATTAATTTTAGCTTTCACCACAATCCGAAGAATTTAAATGGATTAAAATCTTATCAATAACAAAACATTTTAAAATTTTATATAGAAGGAGGTTTTAATGGACCCGCAAATAATAATATTCAATTATTTGGGAACTGGGGAAAATCCCAACTTGACAATGCGCTATGTTAAAGGCGCATGGCCTGGTGAGTGGGATTTAGGTTATGGTTACACAAATATTCCTAAACCTAATTTGCCGTCCTGGTCTGTTTGGAATGTGTACGACCAGCCTGACGGCAAAGGAAATTACTACGGAACGATGACTATTCATACTAATGATCAAAACCAAATATCCAAAGTAGATTGGCAGGGAGGAACAGACGGCTATACTCTGAAAGATGTTAAATCCAAATATGACAATACTTCCCCGCAAGGTATAAACTATTACAGCATGACATGCTCAGAAGTGGTCACCAAAAACGGTGGCGGTGGAAGCGGACCATTTGATAACGCACCTCCGGCAACGCCAATGACATACTCTGATGGAACACCTGTAGTTTTATCAGTTAGCGGAGATCAAATAGTTGATGCAAAGGGTAATCAAATTAGAATAAAAGGAATTGCACGTCCATCGCTTGAATGGAACAAACAAGGGCAGTATCTCTCACCGCAAGATATTGCTAATATGAAAGGCTGGAACGCCAATGTAGTGCGCATTGATATGAATCAAAGTTACTGGCTTGCTTCCGAAGCGAAAACCGTGATGGGCTCTTATAAACAGATTATTGATGCTATGATTTACTACGCAACAAAAGAGGGGATGCTTGTAATTCTTGATTTGCACTGGCTTACTCAAAATCAATCACCGATGGCTAATAGTGACTCAATTACATTTTGGACACAAATAGCAGATGAGTATAAAGATTTCGGCACAGTATTATTTGAGCTTTACAATGAGCCGTACGGCATAACACAAGAGCAATGGTTAAATGGCGGAGACGGTGTTGAAGGTTTTCAATCGCTTTACAATGCCGTTAGAAAAACCGACGCAAATAATGTTTGTATTGTCGGTGGGCTGGATTATGCTTACCAGTTGGATTTTGTAAACGATAATTTTAAGGTAAACGGAACAAATATTGTTTACAACTCGCATCCGTATAATGATAAAGGTGCAGAAGGTTACACCGGTCCCGGCGGTTCGTTTGTAAATAACTTTGCAGGAATAAAAGGGAAGTTTCCTATAATATTTACTGAGTTTGGTGATAACCAATCTGGCGATTACTCAAACGGAGCTTATGAAGCAGTGTATCAAAGAATACTGACTTATATTGACGGAAATGATATTCACTACTCAGCATTTGGCTGGTGGATACAAGCAAATGAACCGCAGTTCCCAACATTAATACAAGGAGAGTGGAGCAGTCCGCAACCAATTAACGGCGGAACAATGGTTCACTCAGATTTGCAAGCCAACCCCGGAACAATATTGCCCCCGCAGTAACATTTATTGTTTAATAGATTTTTTATACCTCTATAATTAACCTTATAGAGGTATTAGATTTTTTTGACCAAAAATTTATACAACAAACTCACTATTAAAGCATCTTAAAAGAAAAATTACGGTTAATCTTATGTTTACTAGAGTACTTTCAATTCAACTACTTTTTATTACTTGTTCATTATTTGCACAAGAGAAAGATATCCACCAAATAACAAATGGAGACTTTTCAAGCCGGATGCCGGTTTGGAGTCCGGATGGTTCTCACATTGCTTTTGAATCTGACAAAGATGGGAATTGGGATTTATTCGCAATTGAAGTAGCAACGGGCAAAGTTTCAGCACTCACTACTTCAACTGCAAGTGACCGCTTTCCAAGTTGGTCGCCGTACGGAAGTAAAATTTTATTTGTAAGTGATCGTGAAGGTGAGAAGGATTTATACACAATTAATATCTCATCAAAAAAAGTTGAGCGTTTGGCAAATTTACCCGGAGGTGAAATGTTTCCGTCCTGGTCGAATAACGGAAATGAAATAGCTTTTTCCCGCAAAGTTGGTGATTCATTTGAGATTGTCAGATATTCATTGAAAGATGAAAAAACAAAGAGATTTCTAAAACAAACCGGCCGTGATCTTTGGCCCCGCTGGTCACCCGATGATACTAAAGTAACATTTTTCTCCCGTAGGGACACAGAAGGTAATGAAGATGAGATTTATACTTTTGAACTTGCATCTGGTGTTTTAAAGAGATTGACTAAAAATGCTGGCCATGATTTTTGTCCTGCTTGGAATCCGGATGGTAACTTAATTGTTTTTGTCAGCATTCAGGAAGATGGCTCACGATTTTTGCAAGTAGTTGATATTAATGGAAAAAAAATATCTCAATTAGGTGAGGGTTGCTATCGTATAACAGAACCTAGTTGGTCACCCGACGGAAAATTCATTGTTTACACTGCCAAAAGAAAAGAAAGCGATAATTATAATCTGTTTATCGAGTCAGTAAAATAGTCGTTGTCATAGAAAATTGTGCGATGACAAATCCTTTAAATCAAATACTTAATAAGTATAAATCCACCGATAAGCAGAACTGTAAAAGCAATTGCAAGTAAATTGAAATACTTGTCAATAAAGGTTTTTATCTGATCGCCAAATTTCCAGATCAAGCCGGCAACTAAAAAGAATCTTGCGCCACGGCTAACAATTGAAGCGATTACAAACATTATAAAATTAACATCAAACGCACCGCCCGAAATTGTAAAAATTTTATAAGGGATTGGTGTAAAACCGGCAGTGAACACAATCCAGAAATTCCATTCGTCGTACATATTTTTTACATTGTAAAATAACTCTTCGTGGAATCCGGGTACGTTATTAAAAAAGAACATCGCTAGAGAAGAAAACTCGCCGCTGCTTTCCCACCAAAGAACTTGTCCTATGTAGTAACCAAGCATTGCACCGGTAACGGAAGCTATGGTGCAAATCATCGCAAAGTAAAATGACTTTTTACGTAGACCCAAAACCAATGCTATCAAAAGCGCATCCGGTGGAATAGGGAAAAATGATGCTTCTGTAAATGCAAGTACAAATAGTGCTACAGCCCCGTATGGTGATTCAGCCCAGCTTAAAACCCAGTCGTAAAGTTTTCTAACAAATTTCATTTTTACTCATTAGGTGGAAAAATAAAACGCAAGTATACTGAATTCAGAATTTAGAAGCCAGAAGTGATAGGTGAGAATTGGGATATGAGATAAAAGATATAAGAATTTTAAATCTTAAATCTAAACATTAATAATTTCTTAATATTCTATTTGCATTTTTTTTGTGACAACCTTAATTTAAGCTGTTTCTTATACAGGAGCTTACCATGTCAATACTACAAGATTTTAAAACTATACCTGAAGTTTATCATTATTTAACAAATGAATGGCCTAAAAGAAAAGAGACACCGGCTTTCCAAAGCAAAGAAAACGGTAAATACAGAGATATCAGTTATGATGAATTCGGAGAGAAAACAAAATTCTTTGCGTTAGGATTAGCCTACTTAGGAATTAAACGTGGTGACAAAGTAGCATTAGTATCAGAAAACCGTCCGGAGTGGGTTTACACCGACTATGGTGTGCTCTGCCTTGGTGCTATTGATGTTCCGCTTTATCCGATTTTAACAGCAGATACTTTAGAGTTTATTATAAACAACTCCGGTTCAAAAGCCATAGTAGTTTCAAATAAGTTTCAGTTAAACAAAATCTTGAAGATTTGGGATAAGTGTAAAACTCTGAAGTACACCATTGTGATGAATGAGCTTGAAGAGAATGATAATCCGAATGTTTTAACAATGGATGCAGTAATTGAAAAAGGGAAAGAGTTTGAAAAATCAAATCCTTCCCATCTTGAAGATAATATTAAACTTAACCAGAAAGACGATGTTTGTACTATCATTTATACTTCCGGTACAACGGGCGAACCGAAAGGTGTGGTATTAACACACAATAATATTTTGTCCAATGTAAAGGCTGCACATCAACTTTTTGAAATCTCTGATAAAGATACATTTTTAAGTTTTCTCCCCACTTGTCACATTTACGAAAGAATGGCAGGATATTACACTGCTATGACAGGTGGTTCAACTATTTCATACGCTGAGAGCATTGAAAAAGTAGCAGTAAATCTGCAAGAAATTAAGCCGACAATTATGACTGCGGTACCGCGGCTCTTTGAAAGAATGTATAGCAAAATTGTTAAAAATGTTGAAAGCCAATCTGCGGCAAAACAGAAATTATTCAACTGGGCAATTGAAGTTGGAAAAGAATTTCAGTTGGCAAAAAAATCTGAAGGACATGTTTCGATTGGACTGACAGCAAAGCACAAACTTGCCGATAAATTAGTGTTCAGTAAATTGAGAGCCCGTACCGGCGGCAACTTGAGATTCTTTATTTCCGGTGGAGCGGCACTCGCAAGAGAGTTGGCTGTATTTTTTGAAGCAGCAGGAATCTTGGTTTTGGAAGGTTACGGACTAACTGAATCATCACCGTTGATTGCGGTAAATAGGCCGAACGATTATAAGTTTGGAACTGTCGGGAAAGTCTGTCCAGGTGTTGAAGTGAAAATTGCTCAAGATGGTGAAATTCTTGCGTACGGACCGAATATAATGCAAGGATATTACAACAATAAAAAAGAAACAGAAGCTACATTAAAAGATGGTTGGCTTCACACCGGCGATCTCGGTGTTTTTGATGCGGAAGGATTCCTTCACATTACTGATAGAAAAAAACATTTATTTAAAACTTCCGGCGGAAAATATGTAGCTCCTCAGCCGATTGAGAGCATGTTTTTAACAAACAAATATATTGAGCAGTTTGTTTTAATCGGTGATAAAAGGATGTTCATTACTGCATTGATTGTACCGGACTTTGAAGCTATTAAAGAATACGCTGATGCACATAGAATTCAGTACAATGATGAAAAAGAACTAGTTAATTTGAAACAGATTAATGAACTACTAGATAAAGAGTTTGCCAGCATTCAGCGGAATCTATCAGCATTTGAAAGAGTCAGAAAATTTACATTGTTAGAAAAACCGTTTTCAATTGAAGATGGTGAGTTAACTCCAAAGCTCAGTGTGAGAAGAAAGGTTATCGAAGAACGTTACAAAGATTTAATTGAAGATATGTACGAATCACTTGGGGGATAATTACAGAATAAGATTTTAATTACTCCGAAATTTTTGTCATTATCATAAATGGTGTTTGATTTAATAAGTTAGACTAGGTAAAGTATAAAACTGAAGAGAAATCTTTAACAAAAAAGCCTTTTGAAAGTCTGATTACAAAAGAATATCGCATTTAACTTCTAAATAAATGTATGCCTGTGTAAATAAAATATAGGCAGCAATGCAATTCTTTTGGATTTTTGGAAGCCGCTGATAAAGAACTTTACCTCTCGATTTGTTCATCATCATAATAATATAAACGGAGAACTTCTATGTTAAATGATTTATTCTGGATAGTTCCTATTGCTTCCATTCTTGCTTTAGTCTTTGCTTACGGATTTTTCAAATCACTAATGAAAGAGAGCGAAGGCACAGAAACAATGATTAAAATTGCCAAGCACGTTAGGGAAGGTGCTATGGCGTACCTTAAGCAGCAATATAAAGTTGTTGCAATTGTTTTTGCGGTTTTAACTGCACTTTTTGCTTTAATGGCGTTTACTGGATTCCAAAATGGTTTTGTTTGGTTTGCCTTTTTAACCGGTGGTTTCTTTTCTGGTTTAGCGGGCTTCTTTGGAATGAAAACTGCTACTTATGCTAGTGCTCGTGCCGCTCATGCCGCTAGCAAATCTTTGAATAAAGGATTACAGGTTGCCTTCCGCTCCGGCGCTGTTATGGGTCTCGTTGTTGTCGGATTAGCTTTGCTGGATATCGCTTTATGGTTTTTAGTGCTAGATATAATGATTCCTGAATCTGATCCCGGACATAAACTTGTTGTAATTACCACAACAATGTTAACTTTTGGAATGGGGGCTTCAACACAAGCTTTGTTTGCCCGTGTTGGTGGCGGTATTTATACAAAAGCTGCTGATGTTGGTGCCGATTTAGTTGGTAAAGTGGAAGCCGGTATTCCTGAAGATGATCCAAGAAATCCGGCTACAATAGCAGATAATGTTGGTGACAACGTTGGTGATGTTGCCGGTATGGGTGCAGATCTTTATGAATCATATGCAGGATCAATTTTAGCAACTGCTGCTTTAGGTGCCGCTGCATTTATGCACGAAGGTGCACTTCAATTTAAAGCTGTGTTAGCTCCAATGCTTATTGGTGCCGTTGGTACTATCTTATCTATCATTGGTATTTATGCAGTTCGTACAAAAGAGGGGGCTTCACAGAAAGAATTATTAGGTGCGTTAGGTAAAGGTGTTGATCTTTCTTCAATCTTAATCATAATACTTTCATGGGTAATTTTAAATGCTTTAGGTATCCCAAATGTTTGGGGACTATGGGGATCAATTGTAATCGGGCTGCTAACCGGTTGGCTGATCGGAAAGGAAACCGAGTATTTTACTTCTGAAGCATATAAACCAACAAAAGGAATTGCAGAAAGTGCTGAGACCGGCCCGGCAACTGTGATCATCTCCGGTATTGGTACAGGTATGTTATCAACTGCGTTTCCGGTTTTAACAATTGTAATCGGAACTATTTTGGCGTACTTGACTGCTTCCGGTTTTGTTATGGTTAATTATGCTGAAGGACTTTACGGAATTGGTATTGCGGCGGTTGGTATGCTTTCAACACTTGGTATTACACTTGCAACTGATGCTTACGGTCCAATTGCTGATAACGCAGGTGGTAATGCTGAAATGTCCGGTTTGGGCGAAGAAGTTCGCAAACGCACTGATGCTTTAGATTCATTAGGAAACACAACTGCAGCTACCGGAAAAGGATTTGCCATTGGTTCTGCAGCTTTAACAGCTTTAGCTTTATTAGCTTCATATATAGAAGAACTAAAAATAGGTTTACACCGTTTACCCGAAAAAGCAGCGGCATTTGAACAAGCTATCGGTAAGACGTTAGATCATGCTAATTTAGCTGACTTTATGGATTATTATAATGTAACATTAATGAATCCAAAAGTTTTAATGGGAATGTTTATTGGCTCTATGATGGCATTTATGTTCTGCGGTTTAACAATGCAAGCAGTTGGCCGCGCTGCACAAGCAATGGTTGAAGAAGTTCGCCGTCAATTCCGTGAGATGAAAGGAATTATGACTGGTGAAACTGAACCGGATTATGCTTCCTGCGTTGCTATTTCTACTAAAGGTGCTCAAAAAGAAATGATGATTCCTTCACTACTGGCAATTGCGGCTCCAATCGCTGTAGGCTTAATTTTTGGGGTTGCCGGTGTTATGGGATTATTAACCGGTGGATTGGCTGCTGGATTCGTTCTTGCCGTTTTTATGGCTAATTCCGGTGGTGCATGGGATAATGCAAAAAAATATATCGAAGCTGGAGCTCATGGCGGTAAAGGATCAGATGCTCATAAAGCTGCAGTAACGGGTGACACAGTTGGTGATCCGTTCAAAGATACATCCGGACCAAGTTTAAATATTCTCATCAAATTAATGAGTATGGTTGCTATCGTAATGGCTGGTGCAACTGTAGCATTTAGTTTACTATAATTTAACAAGCCCGGCACAAACCGGGCTTTATTTTTTTCCAAAATTTCTTCCTAAATTTATCTCCTCATTTTACTATATTTGAAACTTATCTAAATTAAAACTTGGTATTAATTGTGGCTCAGGAAAAAATTATAGTTACGTCTGCGTTACCTTATGCAAACGCTAATTCCCACCTCGGACATTTAAGCGGTGCTTATTTGCCCGGCGATATTTATGTGCGATACAAAAGATTAACCGGAGCAGATGTTAAATATATCTGCGGATCTGACGAACACGGTGTGCCGATTACGATCAGTGCCGATAAAGAAAATGTTAAACCGAAAGTAATAATCGACAGATACCACAACGCGATAAAAGAAACTTTTGAGAAATTCGGAATGTCGTTTGACATTTATTCTCGAACTAGCTTACCAATTCATCATGAAACTGCAAAAGAATTTTTGAAATGTTTTTATGATAACGGACTGCTAAAAGAGAAAAAATCCAGGCAATACTACGATGAAAAAGCAAATATGTTTTTACCGGATAGGTATGTTGAAGGGACATGCCCTAACTGCGGATTTGAAGAAGCCAGAAGTGACGAATGCGAAAATTGCGGTGCACTTTACGATCCTTCGGAGTTAAAGAAACCCAAAAGTAAAATTACCGGGGAAACTCCGATTTTGAAAGAAACATCGCATCTGTATTTCCCCTTGGGTAAATTTCAAGAAAGACTTGAAAAATATATTGACCAAATGAATTTAAAGTACGGCTGGAAAGAGAACGTTTTACAGTATTGCAAAAGCTGGTTTAATAACGGATTAAAAGATAGAGCCATTACACGTGATTTAGATTGGGGAGTTCCTGTTCCGGTTGAAGGCTACGAAAATAAAGTAATCTACGTTTGGTTCGAGGCTGTACTTGGTTATATTTCGGCAACAAAAGCTTTGTCTGAAAAAAATAATGATCCTGATCTCTGGAAAAGATATTGGCAGGATGTAAATACAAAATATGTAGCCTTTATTGGCAAAGATAATGTCGTTTTCCACACTATTATTTTCCCAGCGATTTTAATGGCTTGGAACGATTTTAACGAAACAAAATATCTTCTTCCTCAAAACGTGCCTGCAAATGAATTTTTAAATTTTGAAGGGAAAAAGTTTTCCAAATCAAGAGGGTGGGGAATTTCCGGGATCGACTTTCTCAAATTATTTCCGGCAGATCCTTTGCGTTACACTTTGGCGGCAAATTTACCAGAAAATAAAGACACAGATTTTTACTGGAAAGAATTCCAAAGTAGAAATAATAATGAACTTGCTGATATTCTCGGTAATTTTATTAATCGTACTTTCATTTTTGCGCACAAGCATTTTGAAGGAAAAGTACCTGTACAAGCAAGACTTGAAGAAATTGATAATGAACAACTGAAGGCGCTTGAAGAATATCCAGTTAAAATAGGAAATCTTTTAGACAGATTTAAAATAAAGGATGCAGTCCTTGAAATGATGAATCTTGCCAGAGCAGGGAACAAATATTTTAATGATGCACAGCCGTGGATTACCATTAAAAATGACAAAGATCAATGTGGTACAACAATCAACATTTGTTTGCAGACAATCTTTACTTTAGCGGAAGTATTTGAACCCGTAATTCCTTTTACTTCCAAAAAAATATTCAATATGCTGAATGCTGAAAAAGTTAGATGGAAATATGCTGGGGAAGTTAATTTACCGGATGGACATGAATTAAATAAAGCTGAGATTCTATTCTCAAAAATTGAAGATGACATTATTGAACAGCAAATGAACAAACTTGGTGTACCGGAAGGCGAAGAAGAAAAGAAAGAAGAAATAGAAACGATTTCTTATGAAGATTTCATGAAAGTTCAGCTTAAGACAGCAGAAATTATTGAAGCGGAAAATATACCGAAGAGTAATAAATTATTGAAATTACAAGTTCAAATTGGAAATGAAAAAAGACAGGTAGTAGCCGGAATAGCAAAAAGTTATAAACCTGATGAACTTGTTGGGAAAAGGATAGTCATTGTATTTAATTTGAAACCTGCAAAACTATTTGGTGTAGAATCGCAGGGGATGATTTTAGCTGTTGAAGATGAGACCGGGAACCTAAATGTTCTTGAAGTTCCGAAAAATGTAAAAACCGGAACCAGTGTTAAATAATTTGGAAAGTGGATTGAAAGTAAAAGCTCCTAAAAATAGAACACTTGAAATCACGGAAAAAGAAAAAGAGAAATATTCCAAATTATTTTTGAAGCTCTCTTCAAAAGCAAAAGTGGGTGAAGTAAAGAATAAGATAATAAATCAAGATTTATTTGAAGCTGTTGATTTGTTGCCAAATAAATTTGTTGATTTATTATTTATTGATCCACCTTATAATTTGAGTAAATCATTTAATTCAAATCACTTTAAAGAAAGGTCAATACAAGAATACTCGGATTGGATTGAATCATTTATAATAAAGTTGAAAAGAACGTTAAAACCAAATGCTTCGGTTTATTTTTGCGGGGATTGGAAATCATCAACATCAATACATTTTATTTTGGATAAACATTTCAAAGTGAGAAACAGAATTACCTGGGAACGAGAAAAAGGACGTGGTGCAAAAACAAATTGGAAAAACAATTCCGAGGATATTTGGTTCGCAACTATGTGCAATGAATACATTTTCAATGTGGATGATGTTAAATTAAAAAGAAAAGTTTTAGCTCCGTATAAAAATGATAACGGCGATCCGAAAGATTGGAGCAAAGTTGGAAAAGAAGGTTTCAGACTTACGTTTCCTTCAAATATTTGGAATGATATTTCGGTGCCGTTTTGGTCAATGAAAGAAAATACTGAACACCCAACACAAAAACCGGAAAAGCTTTTGGCTAAAATTATTTTGGCTTCCACAAAAAAAAATCAAATGGTTTTCGATCCGTTTTCCGGTTCGGGCACAACTATGGTTGTAGCAAAAAAATTAAAAAGAAATTATCTCGGAATTGAAATTGATAACACGTTTGCTTGCCTAGCCCAAAAAAGATTGGAAATGGCAACTGACGATAATTGCATTCAAGGTTATGATGGAGAAGTTTTTTGGGAAAGAAATACATTTCAATATCTAAATAACGGAAAAAATTAAACTAAATATTATTTGTAATTATTTAATGGAGGATTCATCAAAATGGTTTATCGTTTTACAATTTTTGTTTTAGCTTCAATTCTCTTTTACGCATGTTCTGCTGATATCAATAAAAATGTGGTCGCTGAATATGGTAATGATGGCTATATAACTCTCGATGAATTTGAAAAAGCTTATGCTAAAAGTATTGGAGATACTACTGCAGCGGCGGAAGCAACATTAGAAGATTACAAAAGTTTTCTTGATTTATTTATAAACTTCAAAATGAAATTAAGAGATGCTGAAGTTAGGGGATTGCCTCAAGATGAAGACATATTAAGAGAATATAAAACATACAAAAAGAATGTTGGCAAAAGTTTCATAATTGAAAAAGAAGTGAATGTCCCTGGTAAAAAAGAACTGTATGAAAAACGAAAAGATGAAATACGCGTTAGCCATATTATGATTACTACTGATACAACAGGCAGTAAAGAAGGTGCAAAGCAAAGAGCCGAAGAACTTCTTGGGAGAATCAAAAATGGAGAAAATTTTGAAGATATAGCTAGAAGATTTTCACAAGATCATTATTCCAGTTTAAAAAGAGGCGATATATATTACATCCGTTTTGGTCAGATTGTGCCTGAATTTGACTATGCAGTTTACAATTGCGAAGTCGGTGAAGTATACCCTGAAGTTGTAAAAACTTCGTATGGTTATCATATAATAAAAGTAACTGAAAGAATACCTGCCAGACACTCTATAAGAGCTAGTCATATTTTGATTAAAACAACTAACGAGAATAATGAGACTGATACAGTATCAGCAAAAAAACAGATAGAAGAAATTTATGCAAAACTCAAAAACGGTGAAAATTTCGAAAAACTTGCCAAACAATACTCTGATGACAAAGCTAATAGTGAAAAAGGCGGTGACCTCGGATTTTTCGGAAGAAGAAGAATGGTTCCTGAGTTTGATGAAGTTGCGTTTAAGACAAAAGTTGGTGAATTTTCTGAACCGGTTGAAACTCGCTTTGGCTACCACATAATCAAAGTTAACGAAGAAAAACCTTACCCTTCATTTGAAGAGCAAAGTGAATTTATTAATAAAACTTTTAAAGAAAGATTGTATGAATACAAATACGGTCAATTGATTGACAGCTTGAGAAAAGAATATAATTTTACTTTAAATGAAGATGCAGTAAAATTTGTAATCGGTGATAATGATTCTGTCCGTTTTGATGAAAACTATTGGAATAGTGAAATGTCAAAAAATGCGAAAGACACAGCATTATTTTCAATCGGAAATAAGTCGTATTATCTTGATGATATTGTCACAACCGTTGTTGCTGAAGATAGCGAGTATAAATACAAAAATGGTGTAATTATCGAAAGATCACTTAATCGTGTAATTAAAGAATTCAGTGATGATTTGTTGATTGCTGAAAAAGTAAAATTATTGGAAAAGAATTCAACAGCTTTCGTGGAGTTAATGGATGAATACAGAAATGGAATCTACATTTTCAAGTTGCAGGAAGATGAGGTGTGGAATAAAATAGAATTAGATAGTGCAAAACTTTATGAACATTGGGAAAAAAATAAAGAAAAATATACTTGGAACAATAGAGTTAATTTTAGTGAAATATTTGTCCGTACAGATTCTTTGATAAATGCTTTTTATGATAAGATAGAAGCCGGAGAATCTTTTGATTCTATTGCGACGAAACATACTTTGAGATCAGGGTACAGGAAAACTGCTGGTAAATATGCCACAATGGATGCAGATAAAAACGAATTAACAAAAAAAGCTTATGAATTAGAAAATCCGGGAGATGTTTCAAAACCCTTTAAATTTTCAACTGGTTATTCTATTGTAAAACTAAATGAAAAATTTCCTGCAAGAATGAAAACATTTGAAGAAGCAACGCCTGAAGTTACAAGCGAAGTTCAGGAACTAGAAAGTCAAAGACTTGAACAAGAATATATTGAAAGGTTAATTCAAAAATATAAACCTACAATTAAATATGATGAATTATCAAAAGCTTTTAAGGGAGAAGAGAAATAGTATTGCTATAATTTCTTTTTTGATTTTGTTGGTTAGTTGTGAAAAAAAAGAAATTAAAGAAGAGTATGTTGCTCGGGTAAATGATGCTGTACTAACGGAATCCCAGCTGGATTCATTGCTGATTGATGAAAGATTCGAAAAAAAGTTTAGAGAAGAAGTAATTAGGAATTGGGTTGAATCCGAAGTAATATTACAGCAAGCTATAGAACTTGAGTTTGATAAAGAAGAAGAATACAAGAAACTAATTGAACTAGCAAAAAGACAAATTGCAGTAGCATATTTAATCAATAAGGTAATTAAGAATACGCCTATTGAATACAATAATTATGAAGTAGAAAAATACTTCTCTAATAATCGAAAAGATTATGTTTTAAGGGATGATGCTTATTCCCTAAACATAGTAGTTTTTTCTGATAGCGAAGTAGCATTCAATTTTAGAAAAGAAGCACTAAAGACAAACTGGAATTATGCTTTATCAATCTTTGAGGATGAAGAAAGTTTAATAAAGAGCATTAGTAAAAAATTCTATTATGATTATGAAATTCAGCCGGTTAAAAGATTACGAGTTATTAAACATCAAAAGATAGGCGAGATTAGTATAGCGCTTGAAGAGGAACCGGGTAAATTTGCTGTTGTTCAAGTACTTGATAGATTCAGAAAAAATCAAATCCCAAGATTTGAGTTTATAGAAGATTTAGTTATTGAAAGATATTTAGTTGAAAAAAAACAAGAGCTGTTCCATAATTATATGGATGATTTGTACTCAAAATATGATGTAGAAATAAAATAGGATTTATAATGAAGAAGTATGTAATAAGTTTATTTTTATTTTTGATTGGATTCGTTAATGCACAGGAAGTATTGGATAAAATAGTTGCTGTTGTGGACAATGAAATAATTTTGAAATCGGAGTTGGATTACAGAGTAGCTGCAATGGCTGCACAGAGAAATATAAACCCCAATGATGATAATCTAAAAAAGCAAATCCTCGATGAGATGGTTGCTGAAAAACTTTTGTTTGCGCAAGCTGATATTGACTCGATTATTATTTCAGAAGCTGAAGTAAACCAAAATCTTGATTATCAGTTAGACTTCTTCATTAGACAATACGGCTCACAGGAAAGGGTTGAAGAAATCTATGGAATGAGTATTGAAAGAATAAGAAGAGAACTAAGAGAAGATGTTAGAAAAAACTTAATGGTTGACAGAGTAAAACAAAAGAATTTTTCCGAAATTCAAGTGACTGAAAGAGAAGTAAGAGAGTTCTTTAAAACATTTAAAGATTCGTTAGGTTTAATACCGGAGAGATTTGAAATTTCTCATATTTTTCTAAATCCGGTTGCTTCTGAAAGAGTTGTAAGAGAAGCCAAAGAGTTTGCCCAAACTTTACGTGATTCAATCAAGAATGGCGGTGACTTTGCTGAACTTGCCAAAAATCATTCTATGGATCCCGGTAGTAAATCAGTTGGTGGAGATCTGGGTTATGTAAAAAGGGGTGCTTTTTTCAGTGAATTTGAATCTGCGGCATTTGCCTTAGCAAAAAATGAATTGTCGGAGGTCATTGAATCTCCGGTTGGTTATCACATAATACAACTTTTAGATAGAAGAGGCGAATCCATTCACACAAGACACATATTAATTAAACCAACTGTTGATGATGAGGCCGATTTAAATGCGATTGAATTGCTCAGCAGCATTAGAGACAGCATAATAAAAAAAGATAGTACTTTCGAATACTTTGCTCAAAAATATAGTGATGATAAAGAGACTGCAAAATTTGGCGGCGATCTTGGTAAATTTGAAGTTAGTCAATTAGATAAACCATTATTGGAAACCGTTTATAAGCTTGATCCTGGTGAAATAAGTTTTCCCAAAAGACTTGATATTGATCCGCTTAACTATGGTTTTCATATAGTTATGTTGAGGTCTAGAACACCCGCCCATAAGCCTACAATTGAAAATGATATGGAAGAACTTAAGCAGTTAGCAATCTTTAATAAAAGACAAAAACTTTACGATGAATGGCTTGGCAAGCTAAAAGAAAATATCTATTGGGAAATAAGACTTTAAGGAAAAAAATTGAGCTCAACAAATGATTCAGTACTTGTAGAAAAACTTAATTCCAAAGTAAAGGAAATTAAAAACGAAATTGGAAAAGTAATTATTGGTCAGCATGAAATTGTTGATAACTTACTTATAAGTTTATTTTCAAGAGGACACTGCTTACTAGTTGGTGTGCCTGGGCTGGCTAAAACACTTCTTATTAAAACACTCTCTCAAGTTTTAGATCTTAAGTTCAATAGAATTCAGTTTACCCCTGATCTTATGCCTGGTGATATTACCGGAACAGAAATTATTGAAGAAGATCAGTCTACAAAAAAGAGATCATTTAGATTTATTAAAGGACCAATCTTTGCTAATATAATATTAGCAGATGAGATAAATAGAACTCCACCGAAAACGCAAGCAGCATTATTAGAAGCAATGCAAGAGCATAGAGTAACTGCTGCTGGAGTAACTTATAAATTAGATGAACCATTTTTTGTATTGGCAACTCAAAATCCAATTGAGCAAGAAGGTACTTATCCTTTGCCTGAAGCACAGCTTGACAGATTTATGTTTAATCTTTGGTTGGATTATCCAAGTTACGATGAAGAAGTTGAGATAATAAAATCTACTACCGGTGATTACACTCCTGATTTATCAGTTGTTTTACGAGCTGAGGATATAATTGAATTTCAGAATTTAGTTCGAAAGGTTCCTGTTGCAGATAATGTTATCGAATATACTGTTAAACTGATTGAGTACACGCGACCATCAAACCCTGATGTAAACACTTTTGTTAAAGAACATGTAACTTGGGGAGCAGGGCCTCGTGCGTCTCAGTTTTTGGTTTTAGCAGCTAAAACAAAAGCAATAGTTGAAGGTCGTTATACTCCTAATATCGATGATGTAAAAAGTGTTTTAGTGCCGGTTCTTCGTCACCGTATTATTCCAAACTTTAATGCTGAAGCTGAAGGAATTACATCTGTTGATATCATAAATAAACTTGCTTGAGGGACAATATAATTCGAATGCTTCGACAAATTACAATTCTACTTTGCTTTGTTTTAGTTTCGAACCTTTTGGCACTAGATAGCTCTAAAACCATAATTAATATTATGGCTGTCGGTGATATTATGATGGGCACTGATTTCCCGAATGACAGACTTCCGGAAAATAATGGTAAAGCATTATTTAAAGATGTAAAAGGAATTTTATCATCAGCTGATATTACAATTGGAAACTTGGAAGGGGTTTTTATTGATGGCGGCGAACCAAGAAAGCAATGCCGTGACACCTCAATCTGTTATATATTTAGAACACCAACAAGTTACGTCTCCAATCTTGTTGAATGCGGATTTGACTTTGTAAGTATTGCGAATAACCATGCTAATGATTTTGGCAAAGCGGGAGTTGAATCAACTAAGAAAACTTTGGAAGAGAATGGAATTCAACATTCGGGAAGAATTGGTGATATTGCGGTCAAAGAAGTTAACAGACTTAAAATTGGTTTTATTGCTTTTGCTACAAGCCCTGGCTGCTATTCATTACTGCACTACAAAACTGCTGCTCGGGAAATAAAAAGTTTGAAAAAAACTGTGGACATTGCAATTGTTTCGTTTCACGGCGGAGCTGAAGGAATGGATGCTTTACATGTTGCAGACTCGCTTGAAATAACTTATGGCGAAAAAAGAGGAAATGTTATTCGCTTTTCCAAAAATGCGATTGAAGCCGGTGCCGATTTAGTTATTGGTCATGGACCTCACGTGCCACGTGCAATTGAGCTTTATAAAAATAAATTGATTGCGTATAGTCTTGGCAATTTTTGTACTTACGAAGGATTTAGCTTAGATCAAGCAAAAGGATTGGCCCCAATATTAAATGTGAATATTGATAGCAACGGTAACTTTGTTGATGGAAAGATAATTTCCGCAAAACAAGTGAGGCCATACGGACCGTTACTCGATCCGCAAAAAAGAGTTTATAAATTAATGAAACAACTAACTGAAGAAGATATTCAAAATAATCAACTTGATTTTCAAACTAATGGTTCTTTTACAAAAAAATAGAGAATTATGAAAATATATTTACTGTTACTTATTGTCATTGTTATTGGCTGTTCTTCAAATGAGGATAAAGCAATTGTTCCTCTAGATAACGCTGTTCAAATTAAGCCTAATCAATATGGCTTTGTTGATAATGTACTTATCGCCACAAACAAAGTTGTCGAGAGAAATCAAACCATATCGGATTTGTTAAATCCGAACGGAATTACATTTCAAGAAATTTACCAACTTGAAAGAAATTTCAAAAAAGTGTTTGATGTTCGAAAGATCCAAAAAGATAAGAATTATACTCTTTTTTTTGCGGATGACTCAACGAACAAATTGGAATATTTTGTTTACGAAGAAGATCCGATAAATTATGTTGTGTTTGATTTTTCCGATTCGATGCACGTTTATAAAGGGCAAAAAGAGATTACTAAGATTATTAAGACAGCATCAGGAGTAATAAATAATTCTCTTTACCAAACTTTAATTGATAAGGAACTTAGTCCGGTAATCGCATTAAAGTTATCTGAAGTTTTTGCATGGCAGATTGATTTTTACGGTATCCAAAAAGGTGACTATTTCCGTGTAGTCTATGAAGCCGAATATATCGATTCACAATTTGTATCTACCGGAAGAATATTAGCTGCTCAATTTAATCACCAATCAAATGATTTTTTCGGATTCTATTTTGATGACGAAGAAGATTATTTTGATGAAGAGGGTGGCAGTTTAAGAAAAGCCTTTTTAAAAGCCCCATTAAAATTTTCGCGTATCAGTTCTAAATTTTCAAACAGAAGATTTCACCCGATTCTTAGAATTTACAGACCCCATCACGGTATTGATTACGCGGCACCAACCGGTACCCCGATACAGTCTGTTGGCGACGGTACTGTGCTAGAAGCCAGACGCAAAGGAGGAAATGGTAAGTACATAAAAATTCGTCATAATTCAACTTACACTTCTGCTTATTTACATCTTTCAAAATATGGCAAAGGAATTAAATCCGGAACAAAAGTTAAGCAAGGCCAAATTATTGGATACGTTGGCAGTACCGGTCTTTCAACCGGCCCGCATTTGGATTTTAGATTCTATAAAAACGGAACGCCAATAAATTATCTAAAAATGGAATTCCCACCCTCTAAACCACTTGAAGAGAAATATACTTCTAAATATGACTCATTGAAGAATCATTATTGGAATCAATTAGAAAAAGAAAAAATTGATTCTCCAGATCACTTAGCAAAAAAATAAAAAATAATTTTAAAAGAGCTTGACAAACGTATTTTATTAATCGTATATTTACGATATACGATTGAGGAAATTATGGCGAAGTCAAAAATAGAAGAATTTACAAAAGAAGAAGTGGAATTAGCAGATATTGCAAAAGCTCTTTCTCATCCTGCAAGAATAAAAATTCTAAATATTCTCACAAACCGTGTTGAATGTATTACCGGTGAATTGGTTGATTTACTGCCACTTTCGCAGTCCACTGTTTCGCAGCATTTAAATGAATTAAAAAAGATTGGATTGATTCGTGGCAATATTGATGGACCAAAAACATGCTATTGTATTGATCCTGAAAAAATGAAAATAGTGAAAGACAAATACACAAAACTTTTATCAAAAATAAGTAGTTGTTGTAAATAAAATTAATAGGAGGATTTATGAGTACTGTAACAAAAGAAAAAGAAGCTACGTCTTGTTGTGAACCTACTTGCTGCAGCGATGGCACGATTGATATGAATGAGCTGGCTTCACCTGATAAAATTAAAGAAGTAGTAAAAGACAAATATTCAAAGATTGCGGAAACTTCTTCATCTTGCTGCGGTAGTGAAGAAGATCTTTATAAAATGAATGATAATTACGAACAATTAAAGGGGTATAACAAAGATGCGGATTTGCAGCTTGGGTGTGGGGTGCCCACCGAATTTGCCGGAATTAATGAAGGCGATGTTGTCGTTGATTTGGGGTCCGGCGCCGGCAACGATGTTTTCGTATCTAGAGCGCTGGTTGGAGGCCCCGGAAGAGTAATAGGGATTGATTTCAGCGAACAAATGATGCTGAAAGCATTAAAAAATCTTTCAAAAACCGGCTACAAAAACATTGATTTCAAGTTAGGTGAAATTGAAGATTTACCGCTTCAAGAGAATACAGCTGATGTTGTAATCAGTAACTGCGTACTTAATTTAGTGCCGGATAAAATAAAAGCTTTTAATGAAATTCAAAGAGTATTAAAAGATGACGGACACTTCTGCGTTTCTGATATTGTAGTTGAAGGGGAAATGCCGGAAGAAATCCGCAAAGATGCTTCTCTTTACGTTGGCTGTATTTCGGGTGCTATTCAAAAAGAAGAGTACATCAAAATCATCAAAGAAGCTGGTTTCAAAAATGTTGAAATCAAAAGAACTAAGCCAAACAACATTCCGGATGATATAATTGACAAACATTTAAATGTTGATGAAAAGAAAAAATTATACGAAAGCGGTTTTGCAGTTCAGAGCATAACTGTTGTTGGGTACAAATAATTAAAGTTTGGGACAGCTTTTAGGCTGTCCCAATTTTTTATTTTAAGAGCATCAATTTTATGGTTTTTGCAAAAGTTGAGTTTTTACCCTTCGCTGAGATTCTGCAGAAATAAATTCCCGATGACAAATTAGCAGCGTTCCAATGATTGACATAATTCCCCGGTCGTAATAATTCATCAACACGCACATCAATTTCCTGTCCTAAAATATTGTAAATTCTTAAATGAACATTTGATAATTCGGCAATACTGTATTCAATTGTTGTAGCCGGATTAAACGGATTCGGGTAGTTTTGTGATAACCGGAATTCTCTAGGGATCGAAGTCTCTTCTTCTACACCTGTAACAACGTTAATTGTAACTTCGCTTTCGTCTGTGAAAGTCCCGGTTGAATCGCTGACTTTGACAATACAGTTTTGAGTGTTTTCATCGGTTATAAATGTTCCGCTTGAGGATATGATTCCGTCTGTAGCATTCCAAACAGGTGCAAAGTCAATTGGGAACCCGAACTGATTAAATCCTTTTACCCCGAATTTGAATATTTCCCCCTGGGTAATAGTTAGATTTTTAGGAGAAATAGAAATTTCGTTTAATACTGGTTCCTCTGTGGTAACATAGACTAATACTTCGTTTGTTTTGCCTGATTGTTCATCAGTGACAGTAATAGTTACTTCGCCATCAACGCCCTCGGAATTAAAAACTCCATTCTCGCTTATTGTTCCTTTTGAGGCACTCCAGCGTTGAGTAAAATCAAGTGAATTTTCATATCTATCATAACCAATAGCTCTAAAAGATATATTTTCGTTCTGAATTATTGTGCTTGAGTCGGGTGTTAATGCGATGTACTCTATTGAAGGAATATAATTTGTAAGCACTATGTTGGCAGTAGTATTCATTTCTTCATTTTTCTTTGATAAAATATTTACTGTTATTTTATTTGTTGTACCTTCCTCAAGTCCGTCCGGTACTGTATAATCTATTTTGAAATCTGCTCCCAAAGTATCGCTCATTACAGCAGTTTGTATTTTTTCGCCTATTAGCCAATTTAGCTCATCTGAAAATGTTACTTCAACTTCATCGTCGGGATCGCTCAAGTTTTGAACAGTGAGGTTAAGTGAATCCGATAATCCGGGGCTAACAAAACTGGAATCGGAATTAAACTGTGCAACTAAATTGACGGGGCTGCTTAACCAGTTGTTGATTTGTATGTTGCCTGAGTAGTCGCTTATACTTGGCTCAACAGTTCCCCAATAATTATTATCTGCGGTTAAAGTTATATTTTCATTTGTATTTTTTACAGCCAGATCGTTATCATAAAAATTGTTAAATTCAACTGAAGCTTCGGCTCCTTCTTCAGTCATTATTGCTGCTCCTGCATTACCTTCAAAATAGTTCCCGGTAATGTCTGCCTTGCCGTTTCCACTTAAGTGTATGCCGGTTAAAAAGCAAAATGAGTCATGAATAATATTACCTTGCAATTGTATTCCATTGTAATCATCTTTTAAATAAATACCTGTACAATTGTTGACCATTACATTATCATAAATTCCGCCTGTTCTGTTTTTTTCGGTTAAATAAATTCCCCAGCCCCCGGTTAAAACTACTCTTTTTGTATGGTTTATTAATCTATTCCTTTTAATTACGAACTTTTCACTATTTCGTATTTGGATTCCAAACCAATTCTTCCAGCATTTGTTCTCTTCAATTAGAAAATTATTGCAGTTATACGTATCAATTCCCGACCAAGAATTTTCATAAGATTGATTTCTATAAACAAAAAAGTTTTTTGAATCACCTATTTTAATGCCATTAATTGCTTCTGAAATTGTGTTCTGTGTAACCCATGAGCCATCTGCGTCTAATAAAGTTATGCCATCGGAATATTTTTCAACTGATGATGTTATTGTGTTTTGAGATATCCTATCACGAAAACCTTCTGTTGATTTTATGTCATCGGAACTAGAATCGATAATATCATTTTTTTCAACCTTACAAAATTTAGTTTGGGCTATTCCAATAGCAAATGTGTGCAAATTAAATTTATTTGAATAGATTTCTGAGTTATTAGACTTCCTTAAATCAATGCCGTAATAGTTATTTGTAAAAGTATTTTCATGTATTTTTGTGTTATCGGAGTTTATTAAATTAATTGCCCCATTTGTAAGCCCTGTTGTTTTTGTGAAAATACAATTCTTAACTTCTATCCTATGAGCATCAATGCCTTGTATCCCGGCGTAGCTATTATAAACTATGTTGCAGTTTTCAACTGTCAGTTTGCCGAATTTGTAAATGCCTATTCCTTCATAACCTTTTCTGATAATTAAATCCTTTATTTTGACATTATTAGCTTCTATCTCGAAAGTGGCTTTAGATTTTCCCTCTACACCATGAACAAATGTAACATCTTTTCCGCTTGACGATCTTATTGTTAGTTCTTTTGTTACAGATACATTTTCAGCATAAGTACCGGGACAGAGTACTATTTCATGACCGTTTTGTGTAGTCTCGCTGTTAATCGCATCCTGAATTTTCATAAATCCATACCCTGCTGTGTTAAATACTTTTGCAATATCTTTTTCCCCATTAGCAGAACCTACTATCGGCCCCTCATCATAATGTTCAGGTTTCGCTACAGCCTTTCCTTTAACGATATATTTAAGAACTTCGTTACGATTCAAATCATCTTCCGTCAAGTTTAATTCGTAATGAATTGTAAAGACTGCGGTTTCTCCTTCGGGGATAGTGACAGGCAGAGAAAAAGAAGCGGTAACGGAACCATCATCGGAAGGAAAATTACCTGTCCATAAAACAGTTGCATCTCTTTTAACAGTTATAAGTTTTATATCGTCGTTATCGATCCCGTTGCCTGATGCAGTTAAAGGTATGCCGGACATAATCCAATTATCACCATAGGCTGTAGCAGAATGTGTAACCATTAGCAGCGTTTCGTTATTTGCTTCATCGGTGCAGATTGTTTCTGTTTTATTTCCCTGTACAGTTAATTTCAATTCTTTGAAATTAGCAGTAGCTTGTTTATCGGTATTCATCAGAACGGAAGTACTTTTTGATGTTCCGGACGCACTGCCTGTCCAATCTTTGAAAATCCAACCTCCGCTCGGGTTATCTTCAGCGTTGAGTTGAACGGTTGTTTCTTTATCGTATATGTGTTGACCTACAGCCGGAATTACTGAACACCCTCCGCTTTGGGCTTCCGTCGGATTTATTGCCATTGTTAAAGTTGCTTTGTCCGGTGTTTCTATTTTGATTTTCTTCTTGATAAGCTTAATTTTTTTACCGCCAAACCCGCTGAAACTTTCGGTATTTTCCATAATATAATAGATAATTTCCAAGAACGATTCGGCATTAGCTTCATTAATACTGGAAGATTTTAATGCTGTTGTATTTCCGCTAGTTTGTGAAATGTAGTAAGACATGTGCGATGATTTACTGAAGGAAATTGCTTCGCCCTCTGTCAAGATATTGTTATCTCTATCAAAGGTGTAATCAATTACTCCGGAATTGTGAACCGATAAAGTAATTGAATTGTCAACAACGTGCATATCCTGCGCACGCGTACTTGCTACTTGTTCAGAAACCAATTCTGTCCAGTCGCCGTCGCCAGAAACGTCATATGCCGAAAGATAAGAAGGCCCTTTCCATTCACTATCACTTAAAATAAATAAAATATCATCATAATAGTCGATTTTGAAAGGCATTTTACTTTTTGTAAAAGTTCTGGTATTTACAATATTTGCCGGATCGCTAATATCAAGTTCTGAAATAATTGTTTTTGAATTGGAGTAGTTAAAATGTGCTGTATAAACCTTTTGACCGTCGGGAGTTATACAAAAATGAAATCCATCCGCGTTGTTGGGTTTGAACGAATCAGTTTTTACCGGTGACGAAGGATCGGTTATATCGACAATTTCAAAGGTGCCTGCTTTAGAATTTTCGTGCATATAAAGAACGTACATGTAATTATCTGAAATCTCCACGTGGAAAAGATCGTTGCCGGCATCATAATTTGAAAGCGCTACAGGCAAATCAGGAGTGGAGATATCGTAAATTGCTATTTGAGTTCCGTGATAAACTGCCAGTAAATTGTTCCCAGCAAAGATTTTTTTCACAGCGTGAAGCGGTTCGGTTCTTATGAAAACAGGCGAATCGGGGGTGGAAATATCGTAAATAAAAAACATGTTTGTCCCGACCAAATAAAGATAATTCTGTGAAGCTGCAGAATAATAAACCGTATTCGGGAAATTACTTTCTTTATCTTTGAAATTTCCTAGATCCTCCAAAGTAGTTTGAGAAAAGAGATTTGCATAACCTATTA
>JANQIV010000147.1 GCA_028282005.1 Melioribacteraceae bacterium
AGAATGAAGTAAAGGTTAAAGCAGAAATAAATTCTAATAATCCAGAAATTATTAAAAGTGAAAAAGCAGAATTAAAAGCTTCGGTAGTTAGTGAAAATGTAAAAGTTGATACAAAAGAAACAAAACCGGAAATAGAAAACAAAATAAAAGCTGATGCTAAAGTTGCAAATCCGGAAAATGAAATTAAGGCTGCAACTGTATCTAAAGAAGCAGCAAAAACAGAAGCTATAAAAAATGAGATTCCTAAGACCGTAAATGAAGTAAAAGTTAATAAAGAAATAGAAACAAATACAAATCAATTTACAGCTAAAACTGAACCTCAAACTGTATCTGTAAAATCAAATCCTGAAGAAATAAAAATTGTAAAAGATGCAAAACCTGAACTGGAACAGAAACAGTCAGAAAAACAAGCTTCAAATAATGTAAAAGTTGAATACAAAGAAGTTGCTGAAGTAAAACAAAATTCAAATAAAACAGTTGAAGTTCCGGTAAAAGAAAAACCAGAAGTAACTACCGAGAATAAAAACATTGCTTACAAAAGGAAATTATCCGAATTAAAGAATTTTGTTGAAGAAAAAGTTTCTCCCAAAGAAGAAGTGAAAATAAAGGTAGAAACTCATACTCCAGTAACTAAAGAAGAGAAAACAATTGTTGAAAATAAAGCTGCTGAAACAACTTTCAAAAAAGAAGTGGTTGAAAACACAGTTAGTACAAAAGATGCTGAAGCGAAAAAAGTAGAAGTTAAACAAGCAGAAACAGCAATTCCTAAAAGCAATATAAATGTTAAGGAAACGGCAGAAGCTAATTCTAAAAATGTATACGAACCAAAAGTTGAAGCTAAAAAAGCCGAAGTAAGTTCAACAAACGAAAAACCGGAATTGGTAAAACAAGCACCGGTTGGTGGAAATGAAAAACCTGAAGTTCCCAAAGCAACTATCACAAATAATAAAGAAACAGTAAGGACTGCTGAACAGTTTATTGCAGAAGTTAAAGAAACTAAACACGCTAAAGTTGAGAATCCGGAAAGTGAGAAAGCCAACACGAAAACCACAAAAGAAAACGTTACTCAAAATTTTGTGAAAGAGGTTGAAGCTAAACCAACTGTTAAGCATGAAACTACTCAAGCAACTAAAATTGAAACAGATGTAAAAACAGAAGCAAAACCTGAAAATGTGAAAGTAGCTACTGGCAGTAATGAATCTGTCAAAGTTGATGAAAAAAATACAACTGATACGAAACCACAAGTAGAGTTTGCAAATAACAAAGAGAATACTGTTTCGAAAGAATTACCTAAAAACAATGTAAATGAAGTTGCTAAGAAAGAAGCACCTGAATTAGTTGTTGAGGACAGTAAAGAAGTAAAAATAAAATCTAAAAATGCTGTTAAGAATATTTCAACTATAAAAGAAGAAGAAACAGTTAAAGTAGATATTAAAGAAAATATAAAAGCAAAAGATACAGTTGAAAATAATTCGAAAACTGAACTGAATACAAAAGCTGAATCTGTTAAAACAGAATTTTCCAGCCAATCCGGCATGAATCAGCAGAATGAAAATTCCAAGCAGTCATTTGAAGGTTTTAACAATACTCAAGTTAATAATGTAAACAATGCTGAAAAAACTTCATTTGAGATGCCACAAAACCAGCCGGCTGATAGAATTATAAAATCAACTGAAGTATTAAAAGAGATTTCAAACTTTATCCAAAAAGGACAAAAGACTTCAATTGAATTCCAGGTTGAACCTGAGCAATTGGGTAAATTGAAAATAATGCTTGATGTAAGTGAACAAGCTGTAAAAGCAAATATTAGAGTAGAAACGGAAGCTATCAAATATTTGGTTGAAAGTAACATAAGTGAATTGCAAAATCATTTGAGTAGGTCCGGAATTCAATTGGGCTCAGTAAATATCTCGTTGAGCGACAATAGTCCGAAAGACCCGAAGAATTTTGCATCAAAGAAAAGAAATCAAGAAGAAGTTAAAAATCAAAAAGAAATAAACTCAGAGGAAGAGAAAAAAGAAGCACGGATGCTCGGTTATAACACGGTTGAATATTTAGCATAGGAGCAAATAATGATACAAACCGTAGATGTAAACAGCATTGGGGCATCCAATAACACTCCCCAGGGCAAAAGCGAATTAGGAAAAAATGATTTCCTAAAATTGATGATTGAACAGCTCAAACATCAAGACCCATTAGATCCTTTAGATGGTGCAGAATACACAGCACAGTTAGCTGAATTCAGTTCACTCGAACAACTTCAAAATATGTCAAACTCCTTAGACCAAAGTGTGATGGCTAATTTGCAATTAACACAATCAGTTAATAACACAATGACTGCAGCACTTATCGGGAAAGAAGTTAAACTATCAGGTAATACAGTTGAATACAGTGGCCAAGAATCTGCACAATTTGGATACACATTGCTTGAAGATGTTCAAAGAGTTGATGTGAAAATTTATGATGATAACGGTACATTGGTAAAAACAATTCATGATGTTGAAGCTACAGAAGGTCAGCATAAACTGTCATGGGATTTTACCGATAATAACGGAAACAAGATTAATAGCTCTAATTTCAGATTTGAAGTAGAGGCAAGTTCTTCAACTGGTGAAGATATTTTTGTAGATCAATATGTAGTCGGAATTATTGATGCAATTAGATTTACTGAAAACGGTGCAGTTGTTGTCGTTAATCAAAATCAATACGGACTTGGCGACATAAATGAAATTGTAAACGTATCAGATAATGAAAACGGAAATTCATAATCGGAGTAAATAAAAAATGGCTGAAATCAACGGCATAAAAGTTCCTTTTGTACCTATCGTTCCTGGACAGGATGGTTCAAACGATAGAGTAAAGGCCGGCACCGGGTTTGAGTCAATCTTTGAACGCGAATTAGAAAAGATAAAATTTTCTAACCACGCATCAAAAAGATTGGAATCCAGAGATATTCAGCTTTCTGAAGCAGACATGTCTAAACTGCAGGAAGCAGTAGGAAAAGCTGAACTAAAAGGTGCAAAGGACTCATTAGTAATGATGGATCAAACAGCGTTCATAGTAAATATTCCAAACAAAACTGTTGTAACCGCACTGCCGGTTGAGCAAGGAGGCGATAATGTTTTTACAAATATTGACAGCGTAGTATTCGCTTAATAGAAATTTAATTAACTAGTATTGGGCGGGACCTTTTGAGGACGCCCTGCTTGGCTGAACGACTGATGCCGGGCACTAAAATTAACAAAATAAAAAACCTTAGGAGGTCAAAATGTCACTTCTTAATTCACTATTCTCCGGTGTATCCGGGCTTCGTAATCACCAAGTAATGCTTGACGTTATTGGTAACAACATCGCTAACGTAAACTCTATCGGTTATAAAGGTTCAAGAGTTACATTTAGTGATACATTTAATCAGTTTGTTAGATTTGGTACTAATCCGACAGAAGCAAACGGTGGTACTAACTCATTCCAAATCGGTTTGGGTATGAAAGTTAACTCAATTGATAGAAACTGGAACCAAGGTACTTTTGAAAGAACAGGCGTTGTAACTGACTTAGCACTACAAGGCGACGGACTTTTCGTCCTTGAACAAAACGGTGAAAGATTCTATTCAAGAGCGGGTACATTCGTATTCGATTCAGACTATAAATTAGTTAATCCGCAAAACGGTGCTATTGTACAAGGTAAAGTTGCAACAGATCAAGGGGAAATTCCTCCCGGCAATAATTTAGTTGATATTAGAATTGGGCAAGAATTAAGAAACTTACCTGCTGTTTCCACTACGTTAGCGGAATGGGGTGGTAACTTAGATAGTACTTCTTCTAAAACAGCTTCGGATATATATGCCGCTTCAGGTAATTTGATTTCCACAACTGCTGTAAATGGAACAATTACTGAAGAGAACCTCGTTTACGACGCATTTGGCACAGCATACAATCTTGCAATTACATACGAAAAAACAGCGGCTGATACTTGGAATGTAAACTGGGAATTACAAGATCCTGATGATGCTACAACAGTTTATGCTGATAATTCTGCTGCACCTGATGTAATAGTGTTTGACGCTAGTGGGGATCTCTCAACCCTTAACGGTGCGGCGTATGATGCTACTACTAATACAATAAATGTAACTTATACTGATGTTGATTTTGATATAAATGTGGAGGCTCTAACACAGACATCTAGTTCTACTACAGCGAGTTCATCTGTAGACGGCAATAGGGAACCCACAGTTGTAAACGGAACTGTTTCAGTGTTTGATTCATTAGGTAATCCACATACTTTAACTGTTTCATTTACAAAAACTTCTTCAAATAATTGGAACTGGAGAGCAACTGTTCCGGAAGCAAGTGGAACTTTAACTGAAAATGAAGGGTCAATTCAATTTAATTCAAATGGATCAATTTTCTCTATAACACCTGCTACACCAAATTTAACTTTTAATCCACAAGGTGGTGCAGCGGCCCAAAATATTCAATTAGATTTTGGTGAAGTTGACGGATTTGACGGGCTGACACAAACTTCCTCAAACTCTGTTGTTTCAGCGTTAAGCCAGGATGGTTCATCAGCAGCAACATTATCCGATGTTAGTATTGACCAAAACGGATATCTCGTCGGTATTTTCTCAAACGGTTTTTCCCGTAACTTGGGACAAGTAATGCTTGCTACATTCCCTAACAGAAACGGTCTGGCTTCCGCCGGTGACAATATGTTCTCCGTAAGTGCTAACTCCGGTGATCCGTTAATCGGTGAACCTGGTGAAGTTACAAACACCACTATGCAGTCCGGTGCATTAGAACAGTCAAATGTTGACTTATCTGAAGAATTCACAAGAATGATTGTTTCTCAACGTGGTTTCCAGGCTAACGCTAGGGTGATCACAGTATCGGATCAAATTCTTCAAGAAACAACAAACTTAATTAGATAATTAAGCTAAAAAAGCATAAATAAAAGGGAGCAAATTGCTGCTCCCTTTTCTATTTTTCTTATTATAAGCAGTTGTAGAATATTAGCCACAACATTTCAAATCAATCAACAAATCTTTTAGTTTTAACCTCTTTTGCATGCAAAATCTATGGCATATCTATTGAAACAGATTAGCATATGGCAAAATTAGATGAAAATACCGAAGCGCAATTAGAGGAAAGCCTCCCGGTCGGAGGTGGTGGAGACAGTGGTAAAAAATCAATTAATCCTAAAGTTTTCCTCATCGGATTGCCCTTATTTATACTTCAGTTGGTAATTGTTTATTTCGTAACCGCAAATATTTTACTAACTAAGTTTGAAAATAACCCGCAAGCTTTAAGCGGAGATCATAGCTCAGATTTGGAAGAACATGCCGACGGTGAAGATGGTGAAGGTGCTGAAACAGTTTTGGGTCTGCATGTTTTTTCAATTGATGACATAATAGTTAATCCGGCCGGCACAAACGGTCAGAGACTTTTACTTGTATCAATGGGATTTGATGTGGCAACAGAAGTTGAGTTAGCTTCTTTGGAATCAAAAGAATTGCTTGTTAAAGATATGGTGATTTCAACTCTTTCCGAAAAAACGATGAATGTACTTGGAAGAACAACTACGAAAGATTCTCTGAAAATTGAGATATCCGAAAAATTGGCAAATACGATACCCGACGTAAAAGTAAACCAAATTTATTTCAGTAAATACGTAATTAACTAAAGAGCAAAAATGGCTGAAGTATTATCGCAACAGGAAATTGATCAGCTTCTCAATAATATGAAAACCGGTACTGGTGAGTCGGAAGGCAGCGTTTCGGATAAAGAGGCTGTCCCGTTTGATTTTAGACTCCCGAACAGGATTTCAAAAAACCAACTGAGAACAATAAGGAACATTCATGAAAACTTTGCTGAATCATTCAGTTCGTTTTTAATGTCGAAACTTCAGTCAATCATCAACATCAATGTTATTTCTGTTGACCAGATTTACTATTCAGAATATGTATTGTCGGTTTCCAATCCTGCTTGTTTATTCATTTTTGATATTAACAAAACAGATATTAAAGGAATTCTGGAGTTCAGTCCCGAACTCGCGTTAACATTAATCGACAGATTGCTCGGCGGTTACGGCGATGGATCGAAATCTTCAAAAGTAATTACAGCTATTGAACAAAAAGTTCTTCATGTAGTTGTTGAAAAAATTATGCAGGATCTTAGAAAGTCCTGGCAGATAATTGATGATTTTGATTATGTAGTTGACAGATTTGAACCCGATATAGATTTTGCACAAATCACATCACAAAGTGAAAGTGTGCTGCTTATTACATTTGAAATCTTTATTGGTGAGCAATCCTATTTAATGAACTTGTGTTTTGCAACTTTTGCTTTCGATACAGTACTTGCGAAATTAACAAGCCAAAATCTTTCAACAATCCGCCCGGTAAAATATCAAGGTGGTACATCCGCAAAATCAATAATCATGAATCACTTGAATAAAACAAAGCTTGATGTAAAAGTGGATTTTGGTAAAGCACAAATTAGTTTTAATCAATTAATGAATATGAAAAAAGACGATATAGTTATAATAGATAAAAAAGTTGGGGACTTGGCTGAGATTATGATAGGCAGTAAACATATGTTTAATGGAAGGATAGGAAACGTAAATAACCATAAAGCTATAAAGATTACTAACAAGGTAGAAAACAAGGAGTTATAAAATAATGTCCGATCAAGAAAATATGGCAAATGCAGCTGATGGAAATGGCGACGGCTCAATAACTGGCAGCATTGCTGATTTTCCGGAGTTTGATGAATCTACGAAAAGAGGCTTTGCGGGCGACGATAAGCTTGAATTCCTCAAAGACTTGCAATTAAATATTTACATCGAACTTGGAAGAACTAAAATGCAGATTCAAGATATTCTTGAACTTGAAAGAGGATATGTTATTGAACTGGAAAAACTTGCCAGTGAACCTGTTGACGTTTTTGTTAACAACAAAAAAATAGCTGAAGGTGAAGTGGTAGTTATCGATAAGCATTTTGGAATTAGAATTACAAACCTTATTGATACCAGCGAAAGACTTAAAGGAATTGCCTGATGAGTACCTGGGATGTTCTTCAGATCTTTTTGGTTCTCTTTCTTTTGATGGCAGTTATGTACATCCTTTTATACCTTGTTAAAAAATATATTTTTACATTCGATAGAAAATCCTCCGGAAAGTTTAAAGTAAATGTTTTAGCTACCCAATTAATAATGCCGCGCAAGTATATCTCATTAGTGAAAATTAAAAACAAAGTTTATTTGCTTGGTGTTAGTGAACAATCAATAACCCTTTTAGACAAAGAAGAAAGCGAAGATTATGAAATTGATGATGAAGTTAATGAACAATTATCTTCATCTAATTTTATGGATTACCTTAAAAAAAGCATGGGGAAAAAATGAAGTGGAAGTTTATTGCAATTATAACCGTGCTTTTAATCTTATTGCCTGACTTTGCAGTTGCACAGCAAGGTGGGCAGTCTCTACCAATTCCAAATATTGATTTAAACATTGGCTCTTCCGATAGTCCCGAAGATGTTTCTTCAACGCTTCAACTTTTGTTGTTATTAACAGTTCTTTCGCTTGCTCCTTCAATAATGATAATGACAACATCGTTTTTAAGATTAATAATTGTTCTTCAATTATTGAGACAAGCTTTGGGAACTATGCAGATGCCGCCAACACAGCTTCTTACCGGTATCGCAATGTTCATAACCTTTTTTATTATGGCTCCAACTATAACTCAAATTCATGATAACGCTATAAAACCTTATATGGACGGGCAGATTCAAGCAGACTCTGCTTATACAAAGGGTGTTGGACCGTTAAGAGATTTTATGTATAAAAATGTTAGAGATGAAGACTTAGAATTGTTCATCAGTTTTAGTCAAATTGAAAGACCTGAATCTCGTGAAGATTTACCTACTTATATTTTAGTGCCATCATTTGTACTTAGTGAACTTAGAGCAGGATTTATAATCGGCTTCTTTTTATTCATTCCGTTTTTGATGATTGATATGATTGTCTCGAGTATTTTAATGTCGATGGGTATGATGATGCTTCCACCGATGATGGTGTCTCTGCCGTTTAAAATATTGTTATTCATTCTTGTTGATGGATGGAATTTAGTTATTGGATCATTAGTAAGGAGTTTTGGATAAATGACAATTGATTTAGTAATAGAAATTTTAACAGAAGTATTTTGGACAGTATTAATAGTTTTGCTGCCTGTATTAGGGACATCACTAATACTTGGGGTTATGTTGTCGGTCTTTCAAGCGGCAACGTCAATTCAGGAAATGACTTTAACATTTGTCCCAAAAATTCTGATTACTGCTGTAGCTATTGTAATAATGCTTCCGTTTATGGCAGATAAAGTTATTTCGCTTACAATGAAAATTATGAATTTGATGATAACCGTGATACGATGACTGAGATTTTTGTAAATGATTTTATTAAAGGATTATTAATCTTTGTTAGAATATCCGGACTAATTTTTACTGCGCCGATATTTAACAATAGAGGCATTCCGACTTTAGTAAGAGTATTTCTCTCGTTAGTAATTGCTTATGTAGTTTTTTTCAATGTTGAAGATATTTCGTACCAATATAGTGACGGGTTATTACCACTTGCGCTAATGGCGATAAAAGAAATGATTACAGGATTGATAATGGGATTCATGCTGAATTTTGTTTTTCAGGGTATTGCATACGCCGGTACTTTAATTGGTTTTGACATGGGTATTGCAATGGCTCAGGCATTTGATCCTACAATGGAAACCAACACAAATGTTGTTGGGCAAGCTTTATCATTTCTTGCATTTTTGATCTTTTTAATGATCAATGGCCACCATTATGTAATAAGAGCTTTGACGGTTTCTTTTGAAGTTATACCTGTAGGGTTTTATACTATAAGCGAACCCGTAGTAAATCTTTTAATTAAATACTCAGCAGGCATTTTTGTATTAGCTGTCAAAATAGCTTCACCAATGATCGTTTCATTTTTATTGATAAATATTGCTTCGGGAATTGTAGCAAGGGTGATCCCGCAGATGAATGTATTTTTTGTTTTGCATCCGGTTAAAATGATTCTCGGATTTTTGCTATTTATTTCAACAGTACCGATTTACGCGTACTTCTTTAAAAATTTACTTATTAATTATGAAAACAAACTCCTTGAATTAGTAAGGATTATGGGTACTTAAAATGGCAGAGTCGCAAGGCCAGGAAAAAACCGAACAGCCGACCGGGAAACGGCAGGAAGAACTAAGAGAGAAAGGACAAGTACCTAAGAGTCAGGAGATAAATTCTCTCGCAATCTTTGGTGTTGGTATCATTTTAGTTTTCCTTGTAAAAGATATGCTTGGTAGCCAGATAGGCGG
This sequence comes from Melioribacteraceae bacterium, assembly GCA_028282005.1. Lineage (GTDB taxonomy): Bacteria > Bacteroidota > Ignavibacteria > Ignavibacteriales > Melioribacteraceae > JANQIV01. The sequence continues at coordinate 9,377 of JANQIV010000147.1, forward strand.
ATTGGCAAAATATATTTTTTCATCGGTACATACTTTTGAACTTTCAATCAGCATGGTGAAGTTTTATGCATCAAAAGCACTACATTTTTATGCGATAACTTTGGCCCCGATATTTGGTGGGCTTATTTTGATTGCTCTTGCTACCGGTTACGGCCAAGTCGGTTTTAGAATTACACCGAAGGCACTTGAACCCAAGTTTCAAAACTTCAATCCGATTAAAGGGATCAAACAAAAGTTTTTTTCAAGCCAACCTCTAGTAGAGTTGAGTAAATCCCTGGTTAAGATGATCATTATCGGGGGATTCACATATTTGATATTGTCCGATACTATTAAAACATCCATCGGTTTGGTAGGGGTAGGTACAAATGAGTTAGTTTCATACATAGTTGAAGTTGCCTTTGATTTTATTTGGAAAGTTGCCTTAGTCTTTGCCGTTTTAGCTGCTGCCGATATGGTCTATCAGAAACAAAAACACAAAAAAGACTCAATGATGACCAAGCATGAAGTAAAAGAAGAAACGAAGCAAACAGAAGGTGATCCCCATGTAAAAGGGCAGATTAAGGGAAAACAAATGGCGATGTCAAGATCACGAATGATGAAAGAAATCCCTACTGCAGATGTGGTAATTACAAACCCGACTCACTTTGCTGTGGCTTTGAAATATGAAGTTGGAGGAGATAATGCCCCGAAAGTAGTTGCTAAAGGTGTGGATTTTATGGCACAAAAAATAAAAGAAATTGCCAAAGAAAATGACATCCCGATGCACGAAGATGTACAGTTGGCTAGAGCTTTATATAAAAGCTGCGAAATAGGTGATGAAATTCCCGAAAAATTATTCCAAACCGTGGCACAAATATTGGCTTATGTATTTCAGCTTAAAAATAATAAGAAAAGAAAAAGCATAGTTTAGATGCTCGAAAAGTTACTTAAAAATACAGATATATTATTAGCGTTCGGAATCATATTCATTCTTGGTTTGATGATTATTCCGTTACCTGCATTTATGCTGGATTTCTTTCTGGCAATTAATATATCATTAGCGATACTGATTTTAATTGTTTCACTTTATATATCATCACCACTTGATATCTCAATTTTTCCCGGACTTTTACTTGTTTTAACTTTATTTAGATTATCACTTAACATAAGCTCTACAAAATTAATTTTGCTTGAAGGCTATGCCGGAAAGGTAATTGAAACTTTTGGACAATTCGTAGTCGGTGGTAGTTATGTTGTTGGTTTTATTATCTTCTTAATTTTATTGATCATTCAATTTATAGTCATTGTAAAAGGTTCAGGGAGAATTTCTGAAGTTGCTGCCAGATTTACTTTGGATGCAATGCCCGGAAAGCAAATGGCGATTGATGCTGACTTGAACAGTGGGTTAATAAATGAAGCAGAAGCAAGAACAAGAAGGGAATCGATATCAAGAGAAGCTGAATTTTACGGCGCAATGGATGGTGCAAGTAAGTTCGTTAAAGGGGATGCAATTGCCGGCTTGCTTATAAATGCTATCAATATTTTAGGTGGAATTATTATTGGTGTGGCGCAGCTAGGAATGAGTATTACTGAAGCGTTACAAACATATACAATTTTAACCATTGGTGATGGTTTGGTTTCCCAAGTTCCTGCATTGCTAATCGCTACTTCTGCCGGTATGGTAATTACAAAAGGTGCAGAGGGTAGAAGTCTTGATTCACAAATGCAGAAACAATTGTTTTCAAATCCGCGAGTGTTGGGAACAGTTTCCGGAGCAGTTGTTTTATTTGCTTTTGTACCGGGCATGCCCACAATACCCTTTATGTTATTGGGTGGCGGATTAGCTGCGGCTACATTCTTTATCACTAAAAGTAAGAAAGAACAACAAGAAGAAGTTATTGCGGAAGAGCAGGAATCCGAAGAACCTGCAGAAGAAAAAGTTGAAGAGTTTTTACAAGTTGACCCAATTGAAGTTGAGATTGGCTATGGCTTGATTTCACTTGTAGATGAAAATCAAGGTGGAACACTTTTCCAAAAAATATCTTCAACAAGAAAATATATTGCGTTAGAATATGGTGTGCTTGTACCTCCTGTAAGAGTTCGAGACAATTTGCAGCTTAGTCCTAACGAATACATTATAAAAATTAAAGGCAACGTTGTAGCAAATTATGAAATTTACAGTGATAGATTTCTAGCTATGAATCCGGGCCATGTAGAAGAAGAGATTGAAGGCTTGCCAACAACAGATCCGGCATTTAATTTAAATGCAGTTTGGATTACTGAAAATGATAAAGATAAAGCTGAACTATCCGGTTACACTGTTGTGGACAGCATCTCTGTTTTATCAACTCATTTACAAGAAACAATAAAGAAAAATTTCGACAAGATTTTAACAAGGCAATCAGCTAAACAACTTTTAGAAAACTTAAAGAAAGAATATCCTGCAGTAATTGAAGATATAAATCAAGAGTTGCTACCGCTAGGTACAATTCAAAAAGTATTGCAGAATTTGTTAAAAGAACTTGTACCAATAAAAGATTTAGTGCAAATACTAGAATCATTAATTGACTATTCAAAAGTTACGAAGAACATTGATGTTCTTACAGAGTATGTTCGTCATTCACTCGGCGATACAATTTCAAATATGTTTAAAGACCATAACGGGATAATTCACTCAGTTGCTTTGGGGGAAAATCTTGAAAGTTATATCACTGATTCTCTATCAAAACAGAAAGACGCTAGCCATACGCTTGGTTTAACACCGGATATGCTGCAGCATTTGAATCAGTCAATTCATGATAACATAGAGAGTTTTAGAAGCATGGGTTATTTGCCCGTTTTTGTAACATCAGCTACAATAAGGCCATATTTCTTTAGGTTAATCAGTTCCACATTCCAGGATGCAGTTGTTCTTTCATACACTGAACTACCGGCTAATGTGGAAATAGAGTTTCTAGGTAAAATAGAGGTTTAAAATGCAGATTAAAAAATTTACCGGAAATACGTTGAAAGAAGCAATCGAGATTATGAAAGAAGAACTCGGTGATTCTGCAATTGTTTTAAGCACACAAGTTATTGAAGGAATACATGACGAGAAATCGTTTGAGGTAACTGCCGGAGTTGAGGATGACGGTGCTGAAGGAATTACTGAAAGTGTATTTGATCAAATGATTAGTGACGATGAAGAATACGAAGAACCTCAAAGAAATGAAGAGAAAAATGAAAGCGAATTTGCAGGCGAGCTGCAAAAACTGACTGACAAAATTTATGGATCGTCAAGTAAAACAAAGGCTAAAGCAAAAACTAAGCCCAAACCAAAGCCAAAAAAAGCTTCACCTTCGCCAAAGAAACCTGTAAAAGGTAAAGTAAGGAATTATGAAAAAGTAAAAGATAACTTGCTGCAAAGAGAAATTGAAGAACCTCTTGTAGATTCAATAATTGATCAGTTAAGCAAATACAACTCATTTGTCGGAAACGATAGCATTGATAATTATGTGATCTCCACAATTGAATCAATGATTCCAACTGATAATTTTAAGCTAAGTAAACAAGGCGGACCAAAAACAATTGCATTAGTTGGACCAACAGGTGTGGGTAAAACAACATGCATTGCAAAACTGGCAGTTATATCAAAAATTTTGCATAACCTTGAGATCGGGCTTATTACAATTGACACTTATAGACTTGGTGCTTTAGACCAGCTTAAAATATTAGCTGAAATCAGTAACATAGAATTCCTTGTTGCGTATGAGCCATCAGACTTACCCAAACTTGTATCAAAGTTTAAAAAGAAGAATTTGATATTTATCGATACAGTTGGACGAAGTCAAAAAAATAGAGAACTTTTGGAAAACATAAACACTTTTTTGAAAGCTGTAAAAGTTGATGAAACGTTTTTGGTAATGAGCTCAACAGTAACTCTAAAAACAATGGAAGACATTACGCAAAAATTTGATCTGTTTAATTACGATGGACTGATATTCACTAAAATGGATGAAGCAATTGAGTACGGGAATATTTTAAATATCGTTAATAAAGTTAATGTGCCGATAAAGTATTTAACTAACGGGCAGGTTATCCCGGATGATATTATTGCTGCTGATTCCGAGTTTCTTGCAAATGTAATTTATACAGGAAATTTTAATCAATGATCGGGCAAGCACAAAGAGTAAATGAATTAAATAAATTAAGAAGAGCCTCAAAAAGAAAAGATCAGGGCTGTCCTATTATTGCCATTACTTCGGGTAAAGGGGGGACCGGAAAATCGTTTATTTCTTTGAATCTTGCTTATGCAATTGCCCGGAACAATAAAAAGGTTTTACTCGTTGATCTTGATGCAAATCTTTCAAACATCAATATTATGCTCAACATAAAACCAGAAAAAACGATCTACGATTTCCTTCAGAATTCAGTTTTCTTAAAAGAGCTGGTTCATTTTTATGAACCGAATTTACATTTTATTTTTGGTGAATCCGGAAAGACGGATCATCCACAGTTTAATGAATCAAACCTCTCTTCATTCTTTTATCATTTAAATTTGTTGTCTGAGGAATATGATTATATAATTTTAGATTTAGCTTCCGGTGCAGGTCCCGATATTATCAGCATTTTGATACAGTCCGACATTCAAATTATTGTTACCAATCCGGAACCTACTTCAATAATGGATGCTTACGTTGTAATCAAATTAATGAACAGGCAAGGCAACAAAAATAGCTACACAATTATTAATAGGTGTACAAGTCTAAAGGAAGGAAATATGGCTTTTGATAATTTAAATAAAGCAGTAAAGCATTTTCTTAAATCAAATATTGAATTATTAGGAATTATCGAGTTCAGCGGTGATGTTAGTAAGTCAATTCTAAATCAAAAACTATTTATCAAAAACTATTCAGATTCAAGAGTTTCGATTCAAATAAAGCAACTTGCATTAAAAATCAGTAAAATCAAGCATGTGGCTAATAGTAACCAGTAGCTATTAATTCCTACTAAATTCGTTTCTCAAAAACTCCCTTTTTTAACTGAAATTAAGTCCCAAAATCTATTTTTGTTGGTATGTTCTTTGCAACAATTTGCAGTAAAAAGAACACTACAGATAATGAATAAAATAGTATTAAATTTTGGTTTACTTGTCTTTTTCATCGCAATCATAATTTACAGCCAGCAAGGTTTACAGATTGAAGACGTTCTATTAAGAGCATTTGTAATATTTGTACTTGTAACAGTTATGTTAAGCATCCTCGCAATAGCTTTCCTAAAAGCAATAAATAGAGCTTCATTAGAAAAAGGAAAACAATTAAAAGAAACATTCATAGGTAACAATAATGAATAACGCAACGAATAACGCATTACTTTGGAAGCAATACAAGACGGAACCGACCCCTGATACCAAAAAGCAGATTATGATCAATTACACCAATCTAGTTCATTATGTTATTCACAACTCTAAATTTATGAATCTAAATGTTGTGGATGAAAAAGACTATTTCCAATTTGGTGTTGAGGGTTTAAGTGAAGCTATTGACAGGTTCGATCCTGATTACGGGACAAAATTTGAAACTTACGCTATCCAGAGAATTCGCGGAAAGATTATCGACGAATTGAGAAAACTCCAAATCAAACCGCGTAATTACAACCAAGAAGGTGAAGTTCAATATAAAAACGTCTCGTTAAACAATTCATATGATAACGACGAAGGTTATCAGTTATATGAAATAGTTCCTTCCGATTCAGAAACTCCAGAAGAAGTGGCAGATAAGAGCGAGGAAAAACAGATTTTGATTGATGTTATAAAAAATTTGGATGAAAGAGACAGGCTGATTATAACATTGTACTATTATGAAAATCTTAACTACAAAGAAATTGCAGATGTATTGAGCATAACAGTTTCTAGAGTATCTCAAATACACTCTAAAATCATCAAAGAGATGAAGGAAAGAATTAAAGTTGAATACAACGACTAATAATATTGAAGTTGATGAAAAAAGAAAACAGAAAACAGTACGTACACTTTCCAGTGTTTACAATCTGCCTACTGTTCCTATCATCGTATTTGAAGTAACAAAAATTATTGACGATCCCCGTTCAAGTGCTGCTCAACTTGGAAAAGTTATAAGCAAAGATCAAGGGCTCGTTACTAAAATTTTATCGGTTGCGAATTCTCCGCTTTACGGTATTCCAAGAAGAGTTTCAACAATTGATTTTGCAATAGTAATTCTCGGGTTCAATCACATCAAAAATATTGTGATTGCACTTTCAATGATGGATGCTTTTAAAAATTTTGGCGGAACTAAATTTGATCAACAAGGATATTGGGGGCATTCACTAGTTACAGCAACAGCAGCAAAAAGGGTTGCGGATGATTTAGGCTTTTCATTCAGCGGTGAAGCTTTTACAGCCGGACTTCTTCATGATTTGGGAATTCCGATCATTTACAAATACTTCAACAAAGAATACAATGAAATTTTAGAGAAAGTTAAAAATGGTGAAAAGTCTTTTGTTGAAGCCGAATTAACTTCACTTGGCACCACTCACGGTGAAATTGGAAAAATATTAGTTGATAGATGGAATTTACCTGTTGCGTTATCCGAAGTAATTACAAACCATCACACACCATCATTAGCAAAAAATGACCAAGAACTAGTTGCAGTAATTCATTTGGCTGATTACATGACTCAAAAACTTGGAGTGGGAAGTTTCAATTGGGATACAAATTATGAATTCGATCAAAGCGTAATTAAAACCTTAAATCTTGGAAGTGAAGAATATGTTGAAAATTTTGTAAACAGTTATAAAGATTTGTTCGAAACACAACTTGATTCAATAAAATTTTGAGAACTAAAATGATAGTAGAAATGAAAAAGCAAGCAGACGAAAGAAGAAAAAAAACTGAATTGGTTTTATCAAATATATACAACCTACCGGCAATGTCAAATGTTATGGTTGAAGTTTCAAGGCTGCTTGATGATCCTTCGACTAGTACCCAAGAGTTAAGTGCTTGGATTGGAAAAGATCAAGGATTGGCTGCAAAAATTTTATCGATTGCGAACTCTCCTCTTTATGGTTTGCCAAGAAAAGTTTCAACAATTGATTTCGCGATTTTGATAATCGGTTACCAAGATGTAAAAAACATTGTCGTTGCTCTTTCAATGATTGAGTCATTTAAGAATGCAAAGGATAAAGGACTTGATCAAAATGAATTTTGGCTGCATTCAGTAGTAACAGGTAATGCAGCAAAAAGAATAGCTGAAGATTTGGGTTACAGAATTGGTGGAGAAGCTTTTGTTGCGGGGCTTTTACATGATCTTGGAATTCCGGTTATCAACAAATATTTAAGCAATGAATTCAAAGCTATTGTTGAAAAATTCGAAGAAGGAAACGCCCCAATTCTGGATATCGAAATTGAAGCAATGGGCTTAACTCATCAGGATGTTGGTAAATTTTTAACTAATAAATGGAATTTACCGAAGTCACTTTGTACAGCAGTTCTAAACCATCACCACCCTGGTAAACTAGATGACGAAGAAAGAGAATTAGCAGCTATAGTTCATTTAGCAGATTATATGACACAAAAATTACAACTGGGAAATTTTTGCTGGGACAATAATTATGAGCTTGATGAATCAGTAATTGACATACTTAAATTTGACGACTTTGATAAACTTAATGCTTTTGTAGATAGTTATAAATCAATGTTTGAAAAAGAAATTGAAAACTTTAAGATATAAAAATTGAGAGTACACAAAAAAAATACCGATGATTATTTGCCTTTCTACAAATCATTGCAGGACATTGATGATCCCATAAATGAAGGCTTTACAGGATTATCAATTGTTAAAAGCTTTGAAAGATCGAATACACATATGCTTGAAAAATATTCACATATGTTTCAAAATCTTTCCGCATTTGATAGAGACACTTCAGAGCTAAAATCACAAAAACTAATTTCGGAAAAACTGAACTATTCGCTTAAAAGAATTTTACCTGTTAAAGATTCGGCACTATTGGTTTTTGACGATACTTACTCTTCACTAGAATTAATGTGTGACACTGATTCGATAGAAATTGCAAAAATGATGAATCACTTTTACACTGAAGGAATCTTAAATTTATTATTTGAATCAGGAAAGCCTGTCATAATTCCTGAATTAAACACATACAATTCTGATGGTCCAAAATTAAATTACATCCTTTATCCAATCTTTGACGATAACAAAAAATTCGGATTGCTTTCAATCCTTACAACAATCAGCCAGAACAATTTTAATGAAATGGATAAAGAATGTATTCGCATGCTTTTGAACCTAACAATGTCAAAAATCAAAAACATTTCATTGAAAGAAAAAGTTAGTGCTACTTACGAAGAATTGCACACTTATCAAGCAAAGCTTTCAAATGATTTTAGGCTTGCAGCTATTGGTGAATTGACACAAGGTATTATTGAAGACCTTCTTTCACCAATGCAAGTAATTATGAGCAATGTTGACATGATTGAATATGATTCCGGAAGCAACGAAGAGATTAAGCAAATCAAATCTCAACTAAAAAAAATCAATACATCAATTAGCCGACTAGTAAAATTTGCAACTGTAAATCAGAATAATAATAAAATCCAGCCTTGCAATATTAACGAAGTGATTACTGAATATTATAATCTAGTTAAGTCAACTTTGGATAGCGTTAATCTTGAACTTGTTCTTGATTTCGAAAAAAATATTCCATCAATCTTGAGTCATCAAAATTACATTTTCCAATTAATGACGAACATTTTAGGAATTATTAAAAACAGATCTGAAAGAGACGGCGGAATATTGATTCAAACAAGATTTAAAAAAGATCACATTTTATTGAAAGTAATTACGACCTCTAATATTTCAAAAAGTGCGCTGAATGGAAAATCAAAAGACTTGAATATAAGAATCGTCGAAAATTTGATGAAAAAACATGAAGGCACATTTACAATTGATAACTTTAATGATACAGGTTCTGCTTTAATATTAAAATTTCCTTTAAGGAGAAAAATTAGAAAATGAAAAACATTATCAAAACTTGGTTGATGATAATATTAATACCTACAATGGTGATCTCAAATACAAATGAAATTGATTACGGAGCAGTAAATACAGATTCGATCAATATTAGAGGAATGCTCGTTAAGCAGATCAATGAAATTAGGGAAAAAGAAAATGTTGCTAATTCTGAAACTCCGGCAAAAGTTGAAGTAACCGAAGCTAAAGTTATAAATGAAAAAAATGCCGTTAAAATCTCAACTGTATTGACCAAAGAAGAAAGCGAATTAAAAGGATTGTTGAAATCATTTTTACTTTTCGTTGAGTTATCCCTTTTAGTACTTCTTGGTTACTTTGTAAAAAAACGTTACGACAAAATTAACAAGTTGAAAGTTATTGAGCTGAAAAGGAATGTAAAAGATTTAAGAGAAGAAAAAATTGGAAGTTATTCTAACACTGAACTTTCAGTACTAAGGATGAAATTGAATAGCACAAAAATAAATTTGAAAGACAGCGGCAGAGAGATTACACAACAAGCTAAACGCCTTGCAATATCAAAAGGTGAAGTTCATTTAGCTGCAAAAATTAAAATGATGACACAGACTAACTAATGATAGAATCCATTACAAATAGCGCTAAAGTTCAAGAAGGCTTAATTCAACTTAAGCCATCTTCCGGTTTTAAAGCATTGCCTTCGGTTAATTCAACTGTTCAGGTAAATGTGCTTGAAAAGATTGGCTCAAACTATAGACTATTAATCAATGGTTCTGTTTATCAATCTAATTTACCTGTAACAACGGAAAAAGGTGAAGAGTTTTTAGCAAAGGTAATGAGTCATCAGCCCTTAACACTGGGCTTAGACAACTTTGCAAAGTTTGGGCAGTTAGATGCTCAAAGTGCTTCTTTGCTATTATCAAAATTAAAAATTGCTGAAACAGATTTAACAAAAACATTGCTTGAAAAAGTAGTTTCTTCCAAAAAACCTTTATTAAAAAGTAAGATTGACAGACTAATTGAATATGCTGAAAACATGGACATAAAAATTGATGATGTTTTAATGCAGTTATTGATAAGTGCTGTTTGGAATCTTTCGGAAGACAAATTAAAAGAAACAAAAAATATTTTTGAAGAAGTATTTGACATTTCGTTTGAGGAATTAAGCAAACAGATATTCGCTTTAATCAACAAAAGTAATGAGTTGAATTTATCTCAAGGCTATTATGATTTAGTAAATGATAGTTTCATTTTGGATGCCGAAAACTTTGAACAACAATTGAATATCTCAGCAGTGAAAGATAAATCTGAAAGGTTTCTTAACCTCATTCAATTCATCTACGAAAACGAATCTCAACTGAATCTTGATAATTCTGCAAATGATGTATTAAGCGAGTTGAGAACTTTCTCCCTGAAATATGTTCTGCAAAAAGCTTTGTACGGAAAATTCGAAATCTATCCTGAGTTTGCAATTTTGAAAAGAAAAGGCAAACTAGAATTAGTGAACTTCAGACTTGAGAAAAATGATGGGAACAGTTATCGAGTGATTTCAAAAATCGATTTAGACAAAGATGACAGTTTTTTCATTCAAGGGTTATTCACGAATGAAAAATTTATAGGGGAAGCAATTGTAAACAACAAGATAGATGAACTAGTGAAAAATCAATTGAATGTTTTGAATAAAAAGATATCACAAATATTAAAGATAGTTGCTGATGTTAAAGGCAAAATTAAAAACATAACAACATTGGTTGAAGGCGACTCAATTATCACTCATCAACCAATTAATGTAAATATTTAACATGAAGAATGATTTTACAAAACAAGTAATAAGAATGGTAAAGAAATCAAAAATAAATATTGAAGAAAATGAATTTATAAGTGAAGCGTTGAATTCATCAAAAAGCAACAATGCTATGCCTGTTAAGCTGAATATGATTGCTGCTTTAGTTTCCGATTCGCTTGTTTCAATAAAGCAAAAACTAGGAGATTCAAATGAGTGATACAATTTATCAAGCTGCTAAAAATTTGCATCACCAGATGAGAAACATGGAAATTATTGCCAATAATTTGGCGAATATAAATTCAACCGGCTATAAACGCCAAATTCCTTTTGCAGAATTTTTGGCAAGAGAAGAGAATCAAAGCCAGCAAATAACAGACTTCGCAGAAGGTAACTTTATTCAAACCGGGAATACATTTGATCTTGCAATCTCCGGTGAAAATTTCTTTATGGTAAAAACCGAACGAGGTGTTGAATTAACTAAAAACGGCAAGTTCAAAATTTCTGAAGAAGGTCATTTAGTAAATGATAATGGCCATAAGGTTATGAGCGAAGGTGGAGAAGTGAATTTGTTTGAATTTGTAGTTGAGAAAAATGAAACCGTAAAAATAACATCTAGTGGTGAAATTAAAGTTGGTGCTGATGTTGTTGACAAACTTGCAATAGCAAAAATTGAAGATCAAGACAGCTTAATCAGAACAGAAGGGCAGCAGTTCTTTGACCCGGATGAGGATTATGAAACGCCTGAAGAAAATGAATTTCAAATTCGTCAAGGCTTTTTAGAAGAGTCAAATACAAACGCAATTTTTGAAATGCAGCACATGATAAAAATTAATAGAGATTACGAGTCATCGCAAAAGTTGATTAATGAGATGGATAAGATGATGGGCAAAGCAAAAGAAAGAGGCACAGTTAAATAAGGAGAATTAAAATGCCAACAAG
>JANQIV010000171.1 GCA_028282005.1 Melioribacteraceae bacterium
TTTGCACAGAACAATCATAGCAGACGAATATCTTAGAAAAAATACAACAAGTGATATTTTCTTATACTTAATGTTCAAAGTGTACGAATATCCACTTCAATATCAGAGACTGAAAACAGTATCTGCCAAATATCTTTGAAAAATACAAGAAAGCACAGAACCGATGTAGAAATGATTACAGTCACCATGCTATTACCAAATTTAGATTTTATTCCCCCCTAAAATGATCCCAAGAGACCATAATCATTTCTACACCGGAGCTGGCTAAAAAATGACCTGTACGACTTTTGCACAGAACAGTGGAGACATACAAAAAGACAATGTGTCTTACAGACTGTCATAAATACGTTTATAAAGGCAGTTTACCATAAGCCTTAAAATGTTAAAAAAGGCTATCAAAATGCCCTCCTGGACGGAACTTTTAAAGGTACAAAATTTCTCAGACTAATTAATACATACAAAAGTCATAAACGTTTATAGTAACATCTTACAATGTATGTAATCTTAGCAATATTCGGAAAACAGTCAAAAAGTAAAGACAGATATACAGGCTGCAGGGTTCACCACAAAGGGCTGCCGTAACCACCTGTCTGTTCTACATGTATATATTATAAGCTGAACATTTTTTCATTGATCAAACTTATACAATTGCACAAAACTTTTCCCGATTTTAACTTTTCTACATATCAAAGGCGGGTTTATTACATCGACCATTTTTGATGTATCTGTCCAATAACTGCTATCTTCGAGCTCAAAAAAACCGTCTTTGGCAAATTGTTTCTCTTTCGTTTTTACATAATAATGTACGCGCATTTCCTTCTCTTCAGTGTCCAACTCGACGATCTGGAATTAAATCAAATTGTAAATAAAAAACAAACATTATATTGATATGTTTTGATGAATTATGTAAAAATTGATTATTTATGAATTTATCTGAGGCACCCAAATTGGCTGAATAGAAGCATTAAATAAATACTAACGAAAATATGCAAGTAATCAAAATTCTTACTAAAGCATTAAATTTCTTACTCCCCAGTTTCAATTTCACATGCGATCCACTTGTCAGTTCACTTTGGTTGAAATTTAATTAATATATAGTAATGTAATATTTGTTTGTAATTGGCAAATACTTTGTAATTTAAGAATTGCAGGCCTAAAAGTCTTGAAACTTACGAGCCAAAAATAATAGTATTTCTCCGATTCTTTATGGTTTTAAAAGCCTTGTTCCTTGCAATTTCCCTACAAATGTTCACATTCCTTATATTAAATGAAATTATTATCAAAAAAGGTGTAATAGAAAATTTAAACATTAAGGCGAAATTGCAAATTGTACCTAAGTATTGGTTCAGCAGCTGAATATTTTGGTTCATTGTTAGAATTCTTATTTGAGTAAAATGATTTTGTGCTAATTGCAGTTGAATCACTTTCAATTTCCACTGGAATTTGCGACAGTCCAGAGAGTTCTTCATCATCTTCACACCTAAGTGTTAATTCGCATTATTATGCTAAGCATGCAGAATAAGTAAAATAATAAATTTATCTAAATGAAACGAACAAGAACAGGTTAAATCAAACATTAAACTGATATTGCATAAAGTTAAAATTTACCATTCTGTTTCCGACTTCATGACATCTGAGATGTATAATTATGTATAATTATGTATAATTTTTCTAAGATTTCTTGTAATAAATAAAATTTAAAAATATAAAATGAAAACAATTACAAGACTTGATAATTCTACAAATAGGTAATAAATGCATGTAAATTACCTGAAGAAGCATCATCAAATAGGCGTCTCTTGCAAGTAGATGTAGAAATATTTTCCACGATGCTCTGCTGGTTTTCAACACGCATTTGTTGTTCTTGTATTAGTGTATCAACTACAGCCGGACTGGTATTTGCTGCTATCTCGTGCACAAGATCGTCCAAAGATTGGTCCGTTCTCTTTTCTTCAGTTTTTTTTTTGTGTTTCCTTTGGGTTTTTTTCACTTTTGTTCTCCTACTTTTGCACGGCTTAGCTATGACATCAGTCTCTACAAAATGTCCAACGACACGTTCCATAGTTTCCACTTCATCTCTTTCTGTTTTCGGTGCTTTTTGTTCCGTATTTTCTTCAGAATTTTCCGGTTCATCTGAATTCGTTTTCTGCGCTATATGTTCTGAAATTACATTTTGTCTAAGATTACTTAATCTTTCTTTTTCTTTTTGCATTGCTATGCCTTTATCGATGATATCGTTTTTGTATTTTTCAAAGTAATACAATCCATCTATGTCCATGCCATGTATAACTTCGTAATGTATTTCAAATGAAATTGGTGTGAGGAAGAAAAATTTACAATCTGGACAAGCAACTGCTTTGTTCATGTTGTATTCCAAAAGTACTTCTTCTAGAGCTGGGAACCGTGAAAATTCTGCATGTGTTCTTGTAAAATTAATTGTTCCTTTTCGAATAGGCCAAAATTTCCACCTTGTTACACTACTTTCATCTAAACTTGACTGATAATATTCGGAAAATTTTCCTTTCCCATTGATCTTTATGTTATGTTCACTTAACATGTGCCATTGATATGTATCTGCTCTGGAGAATCTACAACATGCACCGTATTGTTCTTCACAAAGAAGGCATGGTAAGCCTATTTCTGAGGCTCCTGCAGGAAGCTGAATTAAAAGTGATAATGAAGAGTATGTGCCAATTCCCTTACCTCTATTTTTCGTCACATCAGAATCTTCATTTGATGTTGTCGCTTTGACTTCATTCTTTATTTCAGTAACGTCAATTTTCCTAAGATTTTCTTCTTTTTCTTCGAAGTTTTTCTCTAGAACAGTTGTTTCGAAATCAGGAATATCTGCAGACTTGGTTTCTTTTATTGTATCTTCAATGTGTTCATCTGTTTCTTTCTGATTCGAATCATTATCTTCTTTCTTAATAATATTCATTACTTCAATTTCATCCAAATTTTCAAGTTCTTTTCTGTCATTGTCTTTAAGCACATCGAAATTTGCCTCCTCTCCTTCTTCTACATTCGTCTCATTTTCTCTCAGATCGTTACTGTCTTCAAAAGCTTCATCTTCTTGGCGAATTTCATCTAGATTCTTATAATTTTCTCTAAGATTTTGTTTCCCATCATCGTCACCATCTGGATTCTTCTCATTTTCTCTAAGATTTTCTTTATGAACAAGCGTCACTGATTCTTGAAGAGATTCATCGTCACCATATAGACTGTTGTCTTCTTCTCTAAAATTTTGTTTCCCATCAAGCGTCATCGCTTCTTCAACAGATTCATCGTCACTATGTAGATTCTTCTCATTTTCCCTAATATTTCCCTTTTCTCTGAGATCTCGTTTTCCTTCAAATGAGTCATCTTGTTGAAGAGTTTGATCTGTTTCTTTTTCTATAAGGCCAGGCTGATCTTCTTCTTCTTGTTTTATCTGAGTTTCAACTGCCTTTGTTTCTTCACGAGCTTTAATATTTTTTCTGAGATCATCATTTCCAGCTTCATTATTGCCTTTTTGAATTTCTTTGACTTTGCTTTTATTTTCTATAAGATCTGTACTGACTGCGTCATTTTCTTCTGTATTTTCAAAGTTTTCTTCATTTGGTTTTACTACACGCAACTCTTCATTTGTCTGATCAGGCTGATCTTCTCCGTCTTCTTCTTGATTTATCTGAGTTTCATTATTTTCTATT
>JANQIV010000175.1 GCA_028282005.1 Melioribacteraceae bacterium
GACTGTGAAAACGGATAGAAAATCGGCATCCATTCTTTATAAGTCCAGCCAGCAGTACCAATATACAGTTTGGGCAATTTCATATATTATTTATTAGATATGAATATTTGACAAAATTATTAATGTTATCTTTTTTGACAAAATAATTTTTGTTATTTCAATTAAGCTTACTCACCGTTTATTGTTACTACTACTCGTCTCGATCCGCCAAAGTCACGGTGCTCACAAAGATAAACTCCTTGCCATGTACCTAAATTTAAACGACCGTCTTTTATTGGGATAGTGAGTGAAGGCCCAAGCAAAGAAGATTTTATATGCGCAGGCATATCATCCGAACCTTCAAGAGTGTGCTCATAATAAGGCGCATTTTCCGGAACCATTTTGTTAAAATGTGCTTCCATGTCAGAGCGGACATCCGGTGAAACATTTTCGTTTAGTGTTAAAGAAGCCGATGTATGTTGAATAAAAATATTGATCAACCCGACATTAATTTGATTGAGTTCAGGAAATTCATTTAGAATTTCATTTGTAATTATATGAAATCCCCTCTTGCGGGATTTAAGTGTTATTTCTTTTTGGATAATCATAAAACTAAATATCTTTCTTTCCTGAATTGAATTTCACAAGTTTTTTCCAATCAATTTCTCCATCATTATTACAAAAATCGTATGCAAACTCTTTAGTAAATTTGTTTATCATTTTCGAATAAGCTTTTATAAATTTTTCATTTTTTTCTTTTGCCTTATTCCCCAAAGGCTCAATAATATCTATATACAAGCTTTCATCACCAGAGATAAATTCCCAAAACTCTTGCCCACAATATTTATAATAATTACTACTTTTCAATGGATTATTGTCTTTTCCATAACAACATCCATTAATCGGGATGACATTTATTTGAGAATTACTTGTCCTTAATGTTCTTATAGCATTTTGAAAATCAGAAACCATTTTTTTTATCTGGCTAGAATTTCCCCAATTAGGGCCCGATTTAATTGAAACTATATATCTTATATTATCTTTGTCAAATTCAAGATCAATACCTGGAGTAGACGACTTTTTACCATCGTATACTTTCTCATTGATAAATATTGCAAGTCCTTCTAACCAATCTCCAAAAATAGTTTCTTCATTAGAAGAAATAAAAGCGTCGGTTAAACCACGTATAATTTGTTCTGCAGTAAGTAAATACTTTGCTTTGAATAGATAAGGATTCTTTTTCTTAAGAACTGTTTTTAACTTAAGTTTTTCTAGGCTAGCTATCCTTTTTTCGTGAAATATTCCTATGTTGCTTTCCACGTAATTCTGTACGTCCATTATTTTTAGCTTTTTCATATTTCACCTTTGGTTCATTAAGAATAAGTTGAAATGATTCAATTTCGTTTTTGACCATTTCATAATAATCAGGATGTATATCTATACCTATTGTATTTCTTCCCATCTTATAGGATACTAGGTTAGTTGTTCCTGACCCCATAAATGGATCAAGAACAACATCTTTTTCCTTTGTAAACAACTTTATAAACCATTCGGGCAAATCTTCAGGAAAAGCAGCACTATGATTTTTGTTATTACATTCTGTTGCTAAGTGCAATACGTTGGTGGGATATACCATATCTCTATTAAGCCAATTAGAAATATTTTTCCCAAATCCACTACCTACTTTTGATTTATCTCTTATTTTATCCGTTTCACTTAAATTTTTAAGTCTTGACTTAGCCCAATCTCCTGTAGGAACCATAACTTCTTCTTGATACATGTTAAACTTCTTTTCTTTATTGAACTGAAGAAGTCGCTCCCATGAATCACGAAATCGATTAGGCCATTTACCTGGATAGCTATTTTTTTTATGCCAAATAAATTCCTCAGTCCATAGCCAACCTTGTTTTTTCATGGCAAGCACTAATTCTATAACATAAGTGCTTCTTTCACCATTAACTGCTTTTTCTTTTATATTGAGAATAAAAGTTCCTGTCGGTTTTAAGACTCTGAGGAGTTGTTCAGATATTGGTAAAAACCATTCTACATAATTATTTGGGTGAATACCACCATAAGTTTGTTTTCTTTGGTCAGCATAAGGAGGTGAAGTAAAAATTAAGTCTATTGAATTATCACCAAACTGCCTTAAAACTTCTTTACTATCCCCTAAATATATATCAATATTTAATTCTTTCATTTAACACTTAAATTCATTTTACAAAAAGCACCAACTGTATTTCACATCTTAAAACGAAATTTAATAAAATTATTTATATGATTAATCTCAAAATGCTTTAATTACTTTAAAAAGTACCTCATAATCGGGCGTGTTTTGGAACGACGGGTGACTTCTTTGAAACCGGCTTTTTCAAATGCAGAGGGAATTCCTGTCCATGCAAATGCTGCAGGAATATTTTCGTTATATGGTTCAGTGGGATAGCCTTCCAGAATTTCGACTCCTCTCTTTTTACAGAAATCTATTACTGCTTTTAACAGTTCAACAGAATAGCCTTGCTTGCGGTATTTTTTACCAATGAAGAAGCAAACAATAGACCAAACCGGTTTTTCATCAATTGGTTTAAGTACTCTTGAATTTGCAAGCCGGACGAACTTTTCTCTCGGTGCAACGGAACACCAGCCAATTGGCTCTTTGTTTAAGTAAGCAATCAGCCCAATCAATTCTTTTTGCTCAACTAGCTGTTTCATTGATACTTTGTTGCCTTCCCCTTTTTGAGCTTCAAAGTCCTTGTTGCGCAAACGCCAGTACATACACCAGCATCCGCCGCAGGCTCCTCGCTCGCCAAAGAGTTTTTCAAAGTCATCCCAGGTAGATTTTTTTAATTGCTTAAAAGTTAGCTTACTCATTGCTTATAAAATTCCCCGAGCGAAATTTCTTTAATGGTGTAAGCTTCACACCTTTCATCAATCTCGTTAAATTCATTTTTAAACTTATCTCTGAAGTTCATACAAAATTCTTTTGACTGCCAATAATCTACTGTAATGTAACGGCCTTCATTATTAATATCTTTGTGAAGTTCTGTTTCGATATACCCTTCGGCTTTTTTGAATAATTGCACCCAATCTCCTGTAGGCCCGTATGCCTTTTCAAAATCATTGATATGATTTGGGTTTACGTGATACTCCCACATATACATGTAACTCATTTTCTTATTTCCCGTAATAAGTTTTAAAAAAGTAATTCCATTTGCTTTTCAACATTGGAAAACTCTGTTTCATGGTTAAGCAGCCAATCCTTACGCCAAAGCCCGCCACCGTAGCCGGTAAGCTTGCCGTCGCTGCCGATTACTCTATGGCAAGGTACTATAATCGATATGGGATTTCTATTATTTGCCATACCTACCGCACGAATAGCCTTTGCGTCACCTATGTCAAGAGCAACATCCATGTATGAAATAGGTTTACCGTATGGGATTGAGAGAAGACTTTCCCATACTTTTTTTTGGAATTGTGTACCTTCCCAATCTAATTGCAGAATAAATTTTTTACGTTTACCTTTAAAGTAATCATCTAATTGTTCCAAACATTTATCAATATGAACATTGCTTTCAATTGTAGACTCAGGTTCAACATCTGAAAAGTATAATGACTTAATTCCATTCTCCGAAGCGGTAATTTCCAAGTATCCGATTTCGGATTTGTAAAATGTTTTATATACTTTACTCATATAGTGACCTCCAAAGATAAAACGTTGCGTAAGCTTCCCAGCCTTTCCAGCCAGCCGATATTTTTTCTATATCTTCTTTATTTGGTTTTCTATCCATTTGCAAATTATTTTTTAATGCGTTTTGAAAACCCACATCGTCAAGTGGAAAAGCCTCAGTAAATCTCAAGCATCTGAGCATTACGTAATTAGCCGACCACTTGCCGATCCCCTTTAATTCAATCAATTTGTTTTGGACTTCTTCAAAACTGAGTTTTTGTAATTCTTCTTTTAAAATTTCTTTGTTGTAGATTTTTTTCGACACACCAATTAAATATTCCGCTTTTCTATTTGTGAATTGTAAGCTTATCAAATCTTCCTTTTTTAATTTCATCACTACTTCAGGTTTTGGAAAAAGCCAATACTTATCATCATTTTTTGAAATACTCTCTCCAAAGTTTTCAACAAATCTTTTTTTAAGTTCATAAGCAAAAGCAAGGTTTATTTGCTGACCAATGATCGACCAGCATGAGGCCTCATAAATATCGGGGACACCTATAATTCTTAACCCGTAATATTTTTTAATGAGCGATTTCAAAATTGCATCTTTTTTGGCAAGTTTATAAAACTCATCCAAATCTCTGTTCAAGTCAAACCATTCGGAAATATATTCAACTATCTTTGATTGAATTGATTTACTTGTTTTATTCTTTTCGATCTTTACTATTAACTGCTCATCTTCAATTTTTAACTTTATCAGAAATATTTCCGAATCAAATGAAAGAGCTTTTGTAATTGTTTTATTCTCAACTATATGCAGTGATTCTTTTGCGGATCTGCCTAAGTAAATAAGACATTCTCCGAAATTGAAATCTTTGGGCAAAGGAATTTTTATGGTCATAAAGTGTTGTAAATCTTAGCAGTATCTACAAGTGATTTTTCATGATTGAGAATCATAAAATTTTTCTTTCCTTTTGGAATTATGGTGTGTCCTTCTGCTTCCAACAATTTAATTTGTTCTTCAAAACCACCGGGGTATTTTTCGTTTATTATTCCACCCTCTTTCAAAGTGCGCCAATATGGAGTTACCTTCTTCTTGCCTTTTTCCAAATCTTCTCCGGCAGCCCCGGCAGAAATACGCGCGAATATTCCTGTACAAATTGGACAAGCTATTGTTGAGGCATGTTTCTTGGCTAGTATTTCCCGAATTTGGTTGATTGTTATCAGTTTACCTTTCGGCACTTTTTTCATAACATAATCAACCTCGAGAGGCTGTGGAATTACAAAAGTACCTTCTCCCCATTTAGTAACCATTTTACCAGTTATTTCTTCAACTCTAGGGAAATCTTTTTTGTCTTGGAGTTTCTCTTTCCAGCTTTTCATTTATTTTATTAATTGATTGGGGATAGTTTATAAAACAACAAAAAAGAAAATAGAAAAAACCAATAAGAATAAATATAAAATATGATATTTCATCTCGCACCCAATGTTACTAGTTATGGATTAACTCACCTAATTAATTTAAATAATGAACCACTCTTTAATCTATGATTAATATCAACATTTAGTTGATAATCTATTAAATCTATATTAACCGACTCGTCTATCCATGCTTCTGTAAATTCCAATAACTACACCAACTATTTTGAGATTATCGTAATTATTCTCAATAATTATGGGTTTATACTCTGGATTTTCAGAATGAAGCTCAATTTTATCAGATTTTTTCTTAAAACGTTTAACTACTGCCGAATCATCAAGCACAGCAGTTACAATGTGTCCATTTAATGGTTGAATATTAGGATTTACAATTACAATATCACCATCAAAAATATATGCATCCCTTAAACTATCCCCTTTTACTTTTAATAGAAACGAATCTTTAGGCATATGCGCAACCGAAGGAAGTTCAATAGTATCAATTGCATCAGGGTAAATTGTAAGCGGATTACCTGCAGCCACTTCTCCAACAATTGGGCGAGGAATAAAAAATTTATCTTCAATAGTTATTTCAATTCCGCGTGAAATTTTTGGATTACGTTTTATATAGCCTTTCTTCTCAATAGCTTGTAAATGCTGTTGAACAGTTGCACGATTTTTATACCCAAAAAATTCTGCTATTTCCGCTAAAGTAGGAATTATACCTGAAGACTTTTTTTCTATCAAAAAATCCAGTATTTTACTTTGAATTTGAGTTAAATCTTTTGCCATGTTATTTAAATGTTTTTGTTTTGATACACCTTCGGCACGTTAGTCACATATTCATTAGCGAAACCGATAATACCATACACATGTATGGTAAAGCTAACACTGGATATTAAAAATGTCAAGTAAATTTTTGAGTTCGAATTTGAATTTAAAAACAAAACATTCGCCTTATAGATTTTATATTTCGTAAATCAATTGCATAACAATTAACTAAAATATAACATTTTCTTAATAATTCAATAATAAAAAACATGTATATTCGGTTGGATCAATAATGGGATATTAGAAGCTAAAAATGACACAATTAATCTTAGCACCATTTAGAAAAATATACAAACTACCAAAGCCCGCACAATGGACAGTAGCAGTATTTATGTCATTAGCCGGTGTTAGTGTTTCAATAACTTTAGTAGCTATTGTTTATTACCCTTTTTGGATATTGCTAATACCTGTAATTAAAACAATAAATCATTTTTCATTCTCCCCGTTAATGAGACTTTCCGGGATGCTTAATTATTATTCCCCAATGTTATTGATATTCAAAATGAATGATGATGATTGGGAATTCCATAATGGGACTACATTTGACTATCTCTTAAATATGAAATGGGCCGATAACGGAATTAGAGCTAGAAAAGAAATTATGCTACATTATTGCAATGGCTTACTTAATATTATTAAAGATATTGAAACTAAAAAGATACCCCTCAAAGTTGATTTCTCAGGAATATCATATTTCTTTAATAGTAAAACAGCAAAAATGCTTGGATTTACTGAAGAGAAAGTAAGAATGCGAAGAAGGCTTTTATTTTTTATAGATTATTTGAACCTGCTTTTAATGTATAGTTTTTCAAGAGGTAAAATTGCTTTCCCAAATATATTCAAAGTAAAAAAAATAAGGATTTCAGGTGAAAAATTAGTAAATTCGAAAGATACGATTAAAAGAATATTTGAGAATTTAAAAAGAAAAAGACACGAAGCTTTAAGTGCATAAGTAACGATATGAATGAACATCACCACCTTAAAATTTCACTTTCTAACATCAAAGATTTTTTCAAAAAAGAGAAACTAAAGGATTATGCTAGAAGAGTACTTACTTTAAAAAGTAAACCTTCTAAAATTGCATTAAGCATTGCACTCGGTGTGTTTATAGGTTTACTGATCCCGATAGGATTACAAACATTTGTAGTAGTTCCATTGGGTTTAATGCTTGGCTGCAATGTTATTTTAGCAACTGCTGCAACACTTATTTCTAATCCTGTAACAATGTTCCCTATTTATTACGTAGCATTCAAAGTCGGTGAAGTTGTAACTAGAATTGAAATATCATGGGAAGCATTTTATAACATTATTGATAAACCAAATATTGATAATATTGTAACACTTGGAACAGACGGAATAATTGTTTTCTTTTCAGGTGGGTTTGTTATGGGAGCTATAGCAGGCTCAATTGCATATTACTTTTCACTCAAAGCAATCCTAGCTTACAGAAAAAGGAAAAACATTCCGATTGATCCGACAGTACAGTAATTATTACTTAAAACAATCCGGTAATTAAATCAACTAGCTTTTCTTTTAACAATGGTTTAGAAATAAACTCTGAGAAACCAGCTGCTATAAAATTATCTTTATCTCCAGGCATTACATAAGCAGTGGAAGCAATTATCGGAATCTTTTCATATCCCGGCATTCTTCTTATGATATGCATTGCATCTAATCCGTTGTATTCTCCCTGAAGATTAATATCAAGAATTATAAAATCATAATTGGTGCGTGATAAAAGAGGAATTGCTTCTTCAAAACTTGCAGCAACATCAATAGATTTTAATTCTTTCATCTGAACTTTGAATAAAATTTGAGAGTCAACCTGGTCTTCAACATAAAGACAACTCAAATTCTTGAGTTCAATTTTTTTGACTTCTTTAACTAAAATTGATTCATCTTCTTCTTTTGGTTCAGGTTTGTTAAGTATCGAATTAACAAACTCATCTTGTACTGGTTCAGAAACTTTTTCTACAGGTTTTTCTTCAACTACTTCTTTAGGGGGTTCGGCAATTAAAGGAATAACTTCTTTGGGGACTTCTTTTGGTTCAGGTTCCGGTAAATGCTGCGGTACGACTTGCGGTTTAGCAACATTTAATTCTTGAATTGCATTTAGATCAAGCGGCATGGTAAATCTTAGCTCGTATGGTTCGCCTCTTTTTTCGAACACTTCAAAATCAACACCCATTAATTCAATTAACTTTCTTACCAATCTCAATGCAAATCTGGATATTCCAAAGCTTCGCCTAACTTCGCTTTCTTCATCATTCATAAACTTGGAATAACTGTTTTTTACATTCTCACTAATTCCATTTTTTTTGTTTCTTAATGAAAACACCCATGTATTTTCATCATTAACATTTGCCGAGATAAATACTTTTTGTTCATCATTAATAATTATGAAGTACTTCAGCAATTGAGAAAGCATTAATTCTAATTTTAGTTTATCAGAGTTAATTTCAAGCGATGATGAAATTTTTCCGTAACCAATTTCTATATTTTTTGCTTGAGCATCTTTTTTAACATTTTCTTCAAGTTTTTCAACTAACTCTACAAAGGCAAACTTATCAACTTTGAATTGAATTTCATTGTTTTCCATGTTTGTATATTCAATTGCAGTATCCATTGTCTGCATCAGTAAATGCTGATTTTCTTTAATCAGGTCAGCTGCCTCTTGAATTTCTTCCTGGCTTATACTGCCGGGATCAGTAAGTTCACTTGCAAATCCGATTATTACATTAATAGGTGTTAACAATTCATGGAATAGATGAGACAAAAACTTTGGATCCATCTGCGCGGAAGTTGCTGGAGCTCCCTCTTTTTCTACAGTTTTTATAACTTCTTTTTCAACTACTCTTTCTTTAATTGTTGGTAAGATAGTTAAGTTAAAAGAAGAGACTGCACCTTTATAATTTGTAACCGGAGTAGAATGCAAAGCTGCTTCAATTGACTCTCCGGATTTCGGTTTTAATTTTATATCAAACTTTTTGGATGTGTTATCACCAGAGTGGAAAACCTCGGTATTAATTTTTGCTCTATCAGCATCTGACAACAAACTTAGAAAAGGTTTATTTTCAAAATCCTTTTTAGAAAAACCGAGTGAAGCAACTGCAGCTTTATTTGCAAAAGTTATGTAACCATCATTATCTGTAACAAAGATATAATCACTAGAGTTATCAAATGAAGCTTTGTAAAGCTGAATATTCCTGTTCATTTCAACATTTTCAGTAACATCTTTAACTATATTTAGGTGAGCTTTCTTTCCCCTAAAATCGAGAGAAGTCTTGCTAAGCATTACAAGTAATGAACCGCTATCTCTTTTTTTATGTCGCCATGGACCAGAGAATGTATTTTCAGCTTTTATATTACCTGATGATTCGAGCAAAGTTTGGATATCTTCCGGAGCATATAAATCAGTAAGGTCCATTTGTAAAAACTGTTCTCTTGTGTAACCATACAACTTCAAAGCAGATTCATTTACTTCCAAAAATTTCAGATTATCAACATCGTAAATGAAAATTGCTTCGGGGCTAGTTTTCATTATTATATCATACATTTTAATTTTGATCTCTTGTGATTTGTTGATTTTATGTGCTGTCTTAAAGACAACGGAGAAAGCTGCCAAACTCTCCTTTTGATAAATCTTATTTAGCGTAACTTCGAATTCATTCATCCCACTGCTGTCTGTGAGATTAAATGAAGTTCTGTTAACATTTTCAAAATCCGAATCGCCAATAAATGAATCTATTTTTGCTAATGTATTCTCATCAAACAACTGAGAAATATTTTTGTTTACTAAATTTACTTCACTTGTGTAATCAAAAACCTGATTTACCGATTTACTGCATTGAACGATATTGAAATTTATATCAACAATTAAAACAGGCTCTGCAAATTCTAAAAAAGTTTTTTCAATTAGATCAACATCTTTTTTTGCAACTTTTTTTTCAATAGCTTTTTTTTGTGAAACACCAATTATTGCAATTACTTGGTTTTCAGAATTCGAAATTGGTATTTCAATAATTTCAAGTTTTGATTCACTCCCTTCTTTTGAATATCCGCCAATTCCTTCAAAGATAATAGAATTAGAAGTATCAATAATATAAGAATCAATATTGTTGTAAAAATCAGCTAAATATTTTGGAAGAAAAGATTTTTCCTGCCTTCCTTCTACTTTTGTAAATTTTAATCCCAGCCAATCGGAATAGGCTTCGTTAACTAAAATATATTTTCCTGATACTTCTTTAATCCAGAAAAACTCATCAAGTTTGTCAATCTCATTTTGAATCTTTGTTCTGCCGATTAGTGTAAACGGAAACGAAGACTGAATTTTATCAATTATCTCAAGTACTTTTTCATCTTTAACAACAACAGATATTTCATCTGTATTAATGATAACTCTGCCAACATCTTCTCTAACTCTTTCTTCTATTTTTGTTTTTCGATCCATAAACTTAATTAACCGGAATTGTTTCCGTTATTGTATTTGAATATATTTTTTCTGATTGAAACTGTGCATGTATTCTATATTCATAAGTTAAACTTGGAGTAACATTTGTGTCGGTGAAATTCACTCGCACATTTGTTCCAAATACCGCATTACTAATTTCCGTGAAGTCTGTTTCATTTGCAGTTACATTTCTTCTTTCTACTTTAAACCAAAGCTCATCTGTAAAAGGGTCTGTCCATTCTAAAGTTACAGCAGAATTATTAACAGCTACCGATTCTAAAGTAAAATCACCGGAGGTACCCTCAGTATTAACTACATTAGAAAACTGTGATGTATCTGCACCAAAGAATGCTCTAATTTTGAAGTTGTATTCGTTGCCAATTATTGGTAAAGATACTATATCGGCTTGAACTGTTGGGCCATATACTTTGAACAATTGGTAACTTTCACTTAGTGTTACATTCTGACTCCATAATTCAAATCCGTCTTTATTTACATCATCAGGGTAATCCCAAGTTAGTCCGTACTGCTGTCCATCAATTACTTCTGTTATTTCCAAATTCTGGGGAGAAGCTAAGAATATTTGAGGGACAAAAACTGTATCAGTATTTGAGAATGGGGTCTTGAAACCTTCAGTGGTTGTATGCTGCGCACGGTAAGTATAAATTGTTTCTTCATCCACACTTGTATCTTCAAATGAATTTACATCGGTATCAGTTCTTCCAACTTCTATGAAATCACCACTGGTTCCTTCTTGCCTTTGTACTATTGTTCCATTTTCACGCAGAGTATTGTCTGTCCATGTTACAATAACTGAATTATTATCAGAATCGAAAGATGCAACTAAATTAGTTGGTGCAGGAATATCTGAAAATGAAGTTGTTACTTGAACCACACTTGAATATACTTCACTATCTGAAAGTAAGGCTGCAACTCTATACTGGTAAGTTGCTCCCGGGGAAAGACCACTGTCAAAAAATTCTTCTACATTTGGCCCAACAATTCCAACTGATGTCCAAGTATCTTCACTTATTGTTTTTCTTTCTATTCTGAAACCATTTTCCAGAATTGAATTATCCTGCCAAGTAAGCCTAACAACACTTGAACCTAAAGCTTCTGCTGCTAAGTCAGTTGGTGCATTTGTTGCACCTCCAGTACTACTCACAGTTATAGTGAAAGCAGAAAAGCCGTGTTCGTTAAAAGCACGAACTCTGTATTGATAAATAACTACAGGCGATAATCCTTGATCTCTGAAGCTTTTTGAATTAGCAGGTAAATCTCTTAAAATTGTAAATTCATTTTCGCCTACTTTTCTCCAAACTTCAAAACCATCTTCAATATCAGACGTGTCTTGCCAGACAAGTAAGATTTCATTATCACTAACTCTTGAAATTGTCAAATCGAAAGGAGCTTCAGGTGGATCAGTATTTTCTCTTACGAATAAATTAGTTTGTGCATCGCTTGTCTGAAATCCGCCGGCCTGGTTATAAACAGTAACGTAATAACTAATTCTTGTGTTAAGAAATGTAGAGTCAATTGTTAAATATAAGTCAGGGTTAGTTCCATTGTCATTCTGCTGAAATATTTCGTTTGATTCACCATTGATAAAAACTTCGTAGCTGGCTAATCCAGTTCCGCCTGCTGCATCAGAAGCTGTATAACTGATAAAATTCCGTCCCACCTCAACAGTGTCACCACTGAGTGGATTTTGCAATGTGATTGTCGGCTTGGTTGAAGTGCCGTTCGATATGTTTTCAACACATCCGTAGAATGCTAAAAACAATAGACCAATTGCGTATAATATTTTATAATTTAATTTGTTCATTATAAATTAAAGTTATTGGCTGGGTTAAAAATAGAAAAAAATTTTTATTCACTAGAAAATTTTTATTAGTTGTTCGTCATTTACGTTTTCAAAGTCAACTAAATAAGATCTTGTTTCACCTTCTTCAAGGAGTTCAATGTAAATGTAAAGTGTATTATTTGATTCATTGAATTCGTATCTTGGAATTTTGGTGTTTATTATATCAGAAGTCATATTTACATTAGTAACATCTTTATTGAGATTAATTTCAACCACAAAATCTACAATCGGGCTATCTGTCGGATTAGAAATCTCAACAGAAATCCTTCTTTTACTTCTAGTTTCGTAACGAACTTCAACACCACCTTTTCTCAGCCACCAATCTCTTAATTCCTGAATTGAAGTTACCCAAACATTATTTTCACGTGCGTAAGAAATCACATCGTTTACAACATTAACATAACCCGGCCTAAGCTGATATTCAGTGTGCAACTTCATTACATATAATCCGCCTTCAATTAAAAGTCGATCAACATCTTCTTCGTAAGTGTAGTATTGAAAATTAGTTTGAGTTAAGCCATAGTCTCTTACAACTTTATAATCATCGCGCGCTGTTCGTGTAACAACCATAATAGGTTTATTTTGACGGTATTCGATTTTAGGCACTGATCTATCTGTAAGTGAATCCGTAATCAGAAATTCAAAATCTTGTTCTGAAAGTACTTGAAGAGTATATTCATCGTAAAACCCGAAAGTAGGAGAAATCCCTTTTAACGGTTCATTTAAGATACTTTCAAGTGTATCTTTTACAAAACTAATATTACCTATCTGAAATTCTTTATCAGAAATTATATTTAAAGTATCGTTAGTTGATTGATAAACGCCAACATCAACCATTGCAGCAAAATCACCTTTATTGGAGATGCTTCTCATCAATCCTGGATAAGATACTGCTGTTTCAAAATCTACTAAAAATGTCATCGGGGCATTAACTGTAGATGTTAAATTAAGAATATTACCCGGTTGATTTTTAATCTCAGGTGTTAAAATCATTGCAGCTTTGAAAGGATCAGGCCAGTCTTTAACATAACCGGTTGGTTTATATGTCAGCCAGTTAATTGAATTTCTGAATAATCTATCAAAATAAATGTAATCTTCTTGTTTACCAATAACGGAATTTAATTCGAATCCGAACCAAACAAATCTTCCTTTACCGTATGTTCCGTGCGCTATTCCGGTACTTAATCTGATTTGTTCTCTTACTAGCCCTTGCTCATATCTGAAATCGTACCAGAAGCTTACTTGTTCTGTTCTCGGTTCTAATACTTCTGCGTAAATTGGCCTGTCCCAAGTTGCGATTCTAAGAGTGTAACCAGAAGGTATCCCCGCAGTTAAAGGAATGTTTCCGCGTAAAGTATGTACTTTATATCTATCCTCTTCCGGATCAATTTCCTTAGTAAATTTCATTCCAAATACTTCAGTAAAAAACTCCCACCCTCTCCATTTTGCTTCATCGGAAAAAGTAGCAGGACCACCGGATGTAAATACACTTCCCCCTTCTTCAAGAAATTTTTTAATCTGAATAATTTGTTTATCACTAATAGATTTGGCACCGGGCAAAATTAACAGTTTATATTTTCTGTGCTCACCAAGTTCAATATCTTGATCGGTTATAAAGTCAAAATCAATTTTAATTGCTTTTAGAAAACTTTCCCACGTGTCAATATTATCACTTAGCCAAGTACTCCCTTCCGGAAGCATATTTTCTGTATAAACTGAATACAAAACAGCAGCTTTTTCTTCATAGGCAAATGTTTCCAGGTTTTCTTTAGTTGGCAGAATTTCTTCAAGTTCATAATTGCCGTAGACATTCTGAACAACCATCAAAAACACCAATACTCCTAGGGTCAGGAGAACAAGACCGCCAAGGAATATTATAAGGTAATTAACCTTTAAGCTGCGTTGTTTGTTTTTTACCGCCATCTTAAAGTTTCTTCTTTACTTTTTTTCTCTTCTTTTTTCTTTTCTTCTCTACCTGGATCAACATAACCTTCTTTAGTGTAGCGCATAAATTTTCTTTTTGAATAAGGTTCTGCTTCAGTTACATTTGGTTTTGCTTTTTCATAACGAGTTTCAACATATGTTGTTTCAGTTGTTGGTGGATTAACATAAGTTGGCCTCATTTCCGGTCCGGATTGCCTTGTCTCTTCAGCGTCAGTCATATACAACGGTTGCCTTTGATAATCAGTTCCGGTAAACCTAGTAACATGAGTTTCTTCAGTGAAGGTTTTTCTTGTAGTAGGCTGTTCAACTTTTTGTTCTGCAACTAACGGAGCAGGTGTAATCAATTCAGCTGGAATAGCAGCAGGCTGAGGTGCTTGCGCAACTCTTCCTTTTCTTTCCCTTATTTTATAAAGGATGTAAGCACCAACCGCAAGTATGAATGTTGATATTGTTGCAACTAATATTATTAAAGAGAGTATTGGAATTAATTCCATTTATATCTCCAGTTTATTTCTTTTTTGCTTGTTGTGTTGTACCACCAGATCCAACTCTTTCTAATTTACCCCATGACATTTCAATACCCAAAAACTCTTCTACAGTTGCCATAGCTTTGGTGATGTCAATCATTAAAATAAAAACTAATCTGTATATAATCGAATATGGTACTAATCTAAATGCTTCTTTTTCTGCTGCAATACAATAAATAGCAGCCATCATATCCAAAACCATAATGCCTAGCCACCAGAAAAACACAAGGCTTGACATTCCGTAAAACAAAGCAACTATAATAAAAAATAAGTTTGCAAATATATTCATTGCCGGCCAAACAAGAGCCTCATAAAACATTCCCCAAAGGATTAAAGTGTTACTGAAATTTAACGTAGGATTCAGTATATGTTTTTTATGTTTTCTAATCGCTTGAAGAATACCTCTAGTCCAACGGTATCTTTGTTTCAGTAACTGATGTAGTTTTTCAGGAGCTTCTGTAAATGCTATCGAATTCGGTTCATAAACCAACTTCCAACCATTTGCTAGAATTTTTAATGTTATATCTGCATCTTCAGCGAAAGTATCACTTGAGTAAAAACCAGCCTGACTTAGTGCTTTTTTTCTAAATATTCCAATAGGGCCAGGTATAATATTTACTGCTCTAACTAATCCTTGCGCACTTCTCGGCATATTTAAACCTTCAACGTATTCTAATGCCTGAAGATCCGTCAAAAATTTCTTTCTGTTATCAACTTTAACATTTCCGGCAACAGCACCAATTTCAGGATCAACAAAATGGCGCACACCCATTTTCAAACAATTTGTAGATAATTGTGAGTCGCCATCCATACAAAGTACAAAATCACCTTCAGAATATTGTATGCCGGCATTAAGTGCTTTTGATTTACCGCCATTTGGTTTATTTATCAATGAAACTTTTACAAGACTGTTTCTTCCTTGTTGGTGACCAACAAGTTCTTTCGCCACTTCTGCGGTATTGTCAGTTGAACCGTCGTTAACGACAATTATTTCGTATGTTGGATAATCTAATTGTAAAAGTGAATTTATTGAATCACGAATTACTTTCCCTTCATTATATACCGGAACGATTATGGAAACAAAGGGATAATAGCCTTCTTTCTCTTCCACAGTGTATTTGGTGATGTAAAGGTAGGCCATAATCAAAATTGAAAAATATCTGAATAACAAAACAAAAAGAAATATTACCAAAGAGACGATTGATGCATATACCAATAAACCATTAAAAGAAAGTACTGTAAGGGGTAAAGTGTAGATTATGATAAGAATTAAAATTAAAGAAATGATTCCACTCCAAATAATCGCACGGAGTTTTAGCTTTTCTTCATCACGTCTTGGAGGTGTAACTTCCCTGTTATCAAGAGCAATTTGATATTTTTTTAATTCCTGTTTCATTTTATTTAGTCAAAAGATTATTATTGAAACAATGTTCAATTTTAATGCCACAGAAAGACTTTATTTTAACGTTTTTTTGCATAATATTTTTGTTCATTTTGTACCAAAAAAACACATTAAGTCGATAGTTGAATCAAAATAGAACAAGCCCTAAATGAATATAATTGTTTTTATAACCTATTGCAAGTAAATAATTTAGAAATATTCATTAAAGGAAAGGTGTAAAAAAATCAAGTTAAACTATTGATTTATATTAGAATGCAGTCCAGTACAAATTTGCACTAATTGACCGTGAAGAATAGGTAACATCTTCTCTAATTGAGTTGCCAAGAAAAGCAAAAATTGATAATCTTAATCGCTCATAAATATTGTAATTAAATCTTCCGGATAGGTCTGTTAAAACAAAATCATTGGCAGGAACATATCCCAAACGACCTTCTAATTTAACATCCCATCTTTCATCTTTTACAACAAACCATTCACCCCAAATAGAATGAGAAACAAATTCTTGAGGCGAATAATAAAGTGGAATAGTGTATTTAAAGTCTGAAAAGTAGAATTCATAACCCGCAGCAAATTGTTCAAGAAAATACTTTCCGACTCTTAATGACAACATATTTCCAATGTTATCTCGGTATGTATTTGTTGAATTTGTAAATATAAGTTGATAATTGGCAGCGAACTTTAATCCCTCTTCCATCCTATAGTAACTATCCAAATTGAGGCTGTGGGCTGTTAATCTGTTAAATACTAAAGAAGGAGAATATAAAACAACTGCGCCATCACTCTTCAAATAATTAAGCGATAGCTTAAATTTTTCTCTCTCTTCATAAGTTGCTGAAGCTTCCCAAATAGGCTGATTAATTGTTCCGAAGGAGAACATATTTCCGTAACCAACTACAATTCCTAAATTATCAGATGGCCTGTAAAATAAATTTCCTTTTACTGTTCTGTAATCAAGTTTACCGTTTTCATTTTCAAGTCGACCAGATAACCATGTTCCGCCAACTGAAATCCTGTTATACAATCCGGTTTGTAATCCAACTCCACCATACTGGTAGTCAAAATCCAGATTATCATTAAACCAATACCCGTGGGGAGTTATAACAAGATATGAAAAAAGATTTGTTACCAATTGTCTGAAAGGATTTCTTAGCATATCCTCAGAAGGCGGCAGCCATGATAATCTTTGATCAATCATAAAATATTGAGCTTCTTCCCTATCTTCAAGCATTTCATAAATTGATCTTGCCTGATCATAGTCTTCAATTTTCATGTACGAATCTGCAAGGTAAACTTGAATTTCCGTATCAACTGAATCTTCACCGGCTAATCTTTGAAACTCTTCCAGTGCTCTGATAGAATCCCCACTCCAAAATATGACTTTTGCCCTTTGCTTGTCATATTCAAAATCGTAATACCCATTAACCAAATCATCATAGTAGCTTATAGCTTCGTCATATCTATCCGCACACATGTAAACATCTGCTAGTTCAATGTATAATTGTTCTGTAATTTGGTTTGTTGCAATAAACTCTTCGTAATAAGGAATTGCATCAATACAATTACCTTCTTGAAATATTAATCTTCCTTCATTCAATCTTTCTAACTGGCGTTCTTGTTCAAGTCTCAGGGCATTTAATTCTAACAATGATTGCAGTTGTAATAAATCTGGATTAGAAGGATCAATTAATGAAGCTCTATCTGAATACTCTTGTGCTGTATCAAAATCACGTTGATCAAAATAGAGAGAGCTTAGCGCAATTAATGCGTAAATATTATTTGGTTCTGCTTCCAAAATTTCTAAAAGATATGATTCCGCAAGTGATAAATCATCTTCACCTCCCCAGATATCAATCTGGGAAGCGAGCAATTTGTACTCTAAGTTAGTCGGGACAAAATCAACAGCTTTTGTTATAAAGTCTTTAGCTTCATCAAATCTAGAATCATATGCGAGATATTTTGCAAGTAGGTAAAGAATTTCATGATCCTCGTCATCATAATCCAAATATTCGCTTAATAACTCCGCTGCATCTTCATATTGTTCCAAGTTTGCATAATATTGAGAAATCTGAACAACTGCCTCTTTGTTTTGCGGATCCTCTTTTAAAATTGCCAGATATTCATTGATTCTTATGTTATAAGCTTCTAATCTGTTTTCAACTACCCTTTTCCATAAATTATCGAACCAGTCAACTCCTTCATAATTC
Source organism: Melioribacteraceae bacterium (assembly GCA_028282005.1). Lineage (GTDB taxonomy): Bacteria > Bacteroidota > Ignavibacteria > Ignavibacteriales > Melioribacteraceae > JANQIV01. The sequence continues at coordinate 18,282 of JANQIV010000175.1, forward strand.
GGTAAGAGATATTGCCCTTGCTGGTAAGCTTCTTCATATCTTCCAACTTCTAGCAGGGCTTCCATAAGAGTTGCACGGGTATCATCATCATCCGGATTTGTCCGCAAAATTCTGAAGTATCTGTCAATGGGGTATTCTCTGTTGCGCCAATCGTCATCATCATCGTCATCAACAAGAGGAATTATATAACCTTCCCTACGTGCAAAATCCAATCCTTCCTGAGCTTCTTTGAAAAAAGGCTTAAACTCAAGCGCATTTAAAAAAGCCCCTTCGGCTTTTCTGTTTTTCCCAAGCCAATATGTAATCCATCCCAATCGGCTCCAAAGCCTCCAATCCTCCGGAAATTTTTCCACATAAATATCTAAAATTCTTTCAGCTTTAGTTAGATGGCGGGTTTCAGTAAGAATTAATGTGTATCTAATAATTTCATCAGGTGATGCATTTGGGTCTCGTGCTAAATATCTATCATACCAGAGTTCTGCCAACTCCCAATTTTCAAGCCATCTGTAAGATTTACCGATTTCCAAATAGTTGAATGGAAAATCCGGATCAATTGCTATTTCTCTTTTGTGCCCATCTATTTTATCGTAAAGAATCGGATGCCAAATAGATATCATCCTTTCAAAATTTCTTCGATAATCCCCATTGCTCGGTTCAAGCCTCATTGCTTTTTTATAATCGAAGAAAGCTAACGGAAATTCTTGTCTCTTTTCTCGGCACAAAGCCCGTAAATTATAGCCTTCTGCAACTCTTGCATTGGCAGAAATATATTTGTTGAAAAGGTCAATTGCCTCACCGTATTTACCATTTTGCATTTGTAAAAGGCCTTGCCTTTTCAGGCCTTCGCTAAAACCTTGGGCGAAAAAACTTGTTGAAAGGAACAGAAAAATCAGTAATATTTTTTTTTGTGAGTACATTACCCGGTAAATTTATTGAGAGGCACATAATTCTCGCTACCGTTTTCGCCGAGCAACAGATAATTCATCATATTATCAGCACTGGTAACTGTTTCGTTAACTTCAACACTTAATACGCTTATGTACTCCAATGTGTTTGCCACGTATGCTGGGTCATTAATTGGAAGGTTAGATTTAATTTTATTTGTAACATTTGCAATGCTGTTTTCAGAACTTCTGGCAATTAGGATAATTATCTTGTTCTCAACAGTGCAAATCTTGTCCTTTTTCTCAGTTGAAAGCTTTATTGTGTTTAATAATTGATTCATCGAGATCAAACCTTTTGCTTGCGCCGTTTGATCTAACTTTAAAGTCATAATTGCAAATTTTTGTCCAGTACTTCTGAATAAAGCTATTTGATTATTTAGAATTAGTTTAAAATCACTCTCGTTATAAAAATTTGAAAAAGCGAGCATGTCGGGACTAGTTGGCTTGCTTGGCTCATTTGTGTGTTCTTCTTTCTGTTCAATTCTAGGTTGATCTTTTCTAATGTCATGAATATTAGTTGCATCCGGTGCATCAAAAACTTCCACTTTAGGAGGTTCAGGAGTCTGCTCACTAACAATTGTCAAACCTTTATAAGGTTCAATGGAATATTCAGAAGAAAACTGTCCTTCATTATGGCCAACATTCGGACTAATAATTATTTTACCACCGTGGTATAATCCTTTTGTAATATCTTTTTTAAGGAAAATAATTCCGGTGCAAAATTGAGCTAATGTATCAACAATTACCTGTGCTCTTTCTGTTGCCGGTTCACTTACAACAAATAAGCTTGTTATATCTCTATCTTCAATTGTTTCGAGAGTTCTTAAAAAAGCATCTCTTAACAACCCAATGTTTCTAAATCCTACATAAGGTGTTAACTCGTCAAATATAATTCTACTTGGATTGTATTGATTTACAACTGTTACAATGTCATTTAAATATTCTACAAGTGCGCCATCAGGATTAGCCATTTCATAAATATCATTCGGAGGAGCTACACGAACAACGATTATTAAATTCTGGTTCATGTAAGATTGGATGTCGAAATTGATAGATGCTGCCTGGATCATCAAATCTTTAGGACGCATATTTGTAAAATACAAGCATACCTCTTGAGCTTTAGCAGCTTCAAGTGCATATTGGAGGCCTAAAAGTGTTCTGCCTGATTTGCGAGGACCGATAGCCAGATAACTTCCACCTCGATAAATACCACCCCAATTGTGGTCGATTATCGATAGTCCAAACGGTATTAAATGTACTGAATTACTCATATCACAATCCTTTTAGTATCACATATTTAGCAAAGAGCATGCCGAAAAAACAGTCAAAATGTATTAAAATCAAACTTTCACAATCTCATCTAATGTCTCAATTTAAGAAAAGTAACATAAATGATTCATTTACAAACAATTAACCTATTTTCTGTTCCCATAAAATCCAAACACAAATATTGCCGTAGCATTTGCTGTAATTGTAGGTTCATTTGAAACATAATCATTTCTATCATCCCTAAAATATGATGAATCAGTTTGGAATTTACTCAAATAATCAAAATTTTCAAAAGGAATATCATAATTTGAGAGAAAGTCTTTTGTTACCGGACCTGCTGCAAAGCCACCAGGTAAATCACGAGATTTTAAGAATGACACCTGGTGGTGAAAATTCTTGACGTATTTCTTTCCTACCGAATTTATAAACGAGATTCCCCATTGATTCTTCCCTAATACAAAATCCCGTTGAAAAGTATCTAAATCATTATAGGAATTGTCATTTGTAATTTTTTTGTACAAAATGTTCTGCAAAGAAATTCCCATTAGTGTATTATTTGTTCCCCAAGAATATGCAGCACCTTCTCCAAAGATTCTGTTTTTATGATATTGGTAAAAATGATCCATATTATCTTTAATGTACTCGGAATATTTTTTATCGTAATAAGATAATTTATAATGTGCCAATGAATTTATATCACCCCAGCTCCACCAAAAATCTGCCTTAGCAGAATCGGCATATTCTTTTGCAAAATTTAGATATTTACTTTTTTTAGTTGTATTATAAAGTTCAACAGCACCCAATGCCAACTTTCCGTAAAATCTTTGGTCAATATACATCACAGTACTATTATCTACATCCTTTACTTTTTTGTGAATTGAATACAGTTCTTCGGCTGCTTTTAAACATTTTTCAGAATATTCTGCATAATTGAATTTTTCTTGCCAAATTTTAGCACCTAAACTTAGAGCCGCTGAATAAATACCGATAATATTTTTACCAATTCCACTATATGCCGGCCTTTGGTTTTCAAGCGGGTCATTTTCAGGCAACCTCCAACCTACGGTGTGATCTCTTAAATCCTGAACCTGTGTTATTAACTTGAATTTCTCGTAATTTGCTCGTAGAAGCCAATCCAACCCTATCTTTGCTTCTTCCAAAATATCGGGAACGTTATTTTTATTTTTGTCAAAACCAAACTTTTCAGGATCAAATTCAAAGGCAAACAGTAACATATATGTTGCATAAGCCGTTGTATTTAG
>JANQIV010000176.1 GCA_028282005.1 Melioribacteraceae bacterium
ATTAGCAGTATTGTTGTCATTAAATACAAAATCAAATTCATCAATAACATCAAGTTGGGAAAGCGCAGGATGATCTTTCCACTTAAATCCTGAATCTAAAAAACCAACTATTACATCTTTCCCAGTTATGCCTGCGTCATGGACAGTCGGAATTTCAGATAACTGAGCTTGCGTTAAAGACTCTCCATAATCAAAAGTTGTAACCTCAACATTTGCAGCTTGCATCGCTTCAAAAACCGATAACGGATTAAAACCTGCTTCGTTATTTCTTTGAATAGAAAGAGAACGCACTGTCTCAATTTTTTCTACAAAACTTAACTCCTTAATTTCTTCAAGCTGATCCTCATTTAAATAACATGAAACAGCATTAAACCATTTTAATTTTCTCAAAATTTTTACATCAAGTTCTTCAATCGCACTTATATAGTTTTCATTGATTAGTAGATCTTCATAAGTTATGTAATCTTCACCCATAGTTTTTTTGCGTCTCTCAATAGCCCGGGGTGAAAGGCCTTGCTCAGCTTCGATATATAATTGCGAAGCTTTTGAAAGAGCCGCATCGGGTTGAATGCCTTTGTCTTTGAAGTAAACCATGTATTTTGTTTGCGCGGTTAAAATTCCGGTAGAGGTAATTAGAAGAATAAAAAGCAGTTTTTTCATTATTTCCCTTTAAGAAAACTCACAATAAAAATTTTGTCAAATTTAATAAATTTCAATTAAAAATCTTATGTAGTTATTTAGTTCTTAGAAAAAATTAATTGATTAATTGCAAAATTCTATCCCACCTGATAGAACTAAATAACTGTGAAATACTTGAAATAGGAATGTTTGCATCCCAAGACCAGTAAATTAGTAATGCTTCGCCAACTATTTTATTTTCGGGTACGAATCCCCAAAACCTGCTGTCATAGCTGTCGTCTCTGTTATCACCCAAAACGAAATAATAATCTTGTTTGAATCTATATTTATCGGTTTCGCTTCCATTTATAAATACTTTTTTTCCACTCACAGAGACTACGAAGTCGTCGTTTTCTAGATTAATAATTTTTTTATACTGATCAATATTTTTATAAGTAATTTCTAACTCAATATCTTTTCCAGGCACAAACACGGGTCCGTAATTATCTTCATTCCAATTTTTATGTTTTGGGAAAATTCTTGTGTCTTCAATTCCCCTCGGTGAAAAATCGTTTTCCAATAATTTCCCGGTTTCAGGCAAACTCACCAAAGATCCGTTTACTAGTAGATTTTTGTTCACAATCTCAATGGTATCACCGGGAACACCAATACATCTCTTTATATAATTTGATTGTCGTCCGGTAAAAAGTTCATTCTGCTTACCGGGAAATTCAAAAACAATTATATCGTCTATTTTTGGTTTTCTAATTGAAGGGAATTTTATTGATGGAATTTCTTTATCGGAAAAAGGAATATATTTTGGAGTGGAAGGGCCGAAAACAAGTTTGTTCACTAAAAGGAAGTCACCGGCAATGAGTGTATTTTCCATTGAGCCGGTTGGAATTCTAAATGCTTCAAAGAAAAATGTTTTAAAGATCAGTGCAGCAATAACTGCAAGTACTACAATCTCAGCCGATCTTTTTATTAACTTCCACAAACTATAATTCCTTTATTCATCAAGTTGGAGAACTGCCAAAAAAGCCTCTTGGGGAATTTCAACATTACCAACTTGTTTCATTCTCTTTTTACCTTCTTTTTGCTTTTCAAGCAATTTACGCTTACGCGTAATATCACCGCCGTAACATTTAGCCAATACATTTTTACGCATAGCTTTAATGTTTGTACGCGAAATTACTTTTGTACCGATAGCCGCTTGAATTGCAACTTCAAACATTTGACGGGGAATTAAATCCTTTAGTTTTGACGAAACTTTTCTGCCGTATTCAAAAGACTTACTTCTGTGCACAATTACCGATAAAGCATCAACCGGTTCGCTATTTAATAGAATATCCAGTTTTACTAAATCTGATTTTTGATAACCAATGTATTCGTAATCAAAAGAAGCATAACCACGCGATATCGATTTTAATTTATCGTAAAAATCGAAAATGATCTCAGAAAGCGGAAATTCAAATTCAAGATCAGCTCTGGTTGGGTCAATATAAGTAGTGTTTTTATACACTCCTCTTTTTTCCATTGCAAGCTTCATTATTGCCCCAACAAACTCACTTGGAGTTACTACTTGTGCTTTAATAAACGGCTCTTCAATTCTTTCTATCAAATTTGCATCAGGCATTTCTGCAGGATTATCAACAATTATTTCTTCCTCTTGTTTAGTGTAAACAAAGTATTCCACGTTTGGGAGGGTTGTTACAATTGACTGATCAAATTCACGTTCCAATCTTTCCTGAACAATTTCCATGTGCAACATTCCAAGAAATCCGACACGGAAGCCAAAACCTAATGCCGCGGAGGTTTCCGGCACATAAACTAATGCAGAGTCATTTAATTGTAATTTATCAAGCGCTTCTCTCAAATCTTCAAAATCGTCTGAGTTAGTCGGATACAAACCACTATAAACCATTGGCTTTATATCTTGATAACCAGGCAAACGTTCTTCTGCCCCTTTGCGTAAAAGGGTTATAGTATCCCCTACCTTTGTATCGTGAACATCCTTTATATTTGAAACTAAATAACCAACGTTACCTGCGGAAAGCTCTTTAGTACGAACCTTTTTGAGTTTCAGAATCCCAACTTCTTCAACAAGATAATTTTTATCATGAGCAAAAAATTTAATTTGTTCTTTTTCTTTTATTGATCCGTTTACTACTCTTATGTAAGCAATCGCTCCACGATAGGAATCAAACACAGAATCAAAGATCAGTGCCTGCAATGGTTTATCAGGGTCCCCTTCAGGCGGTTGGATTCTGTTGACAACTGCTTCCAAAATATCATCAACACCGATTCTCTCTTTGGCACTTGCTAAAATAATATCGCTGTCATCACAACCAATCAAATCCGTGATTTGAGCCTTTACAGTGTCAACCATCGCACTGGGAAGATCAATTTTATTTATAACCGGTATAATTTCCAAACCAGCTTCTACAGCTAAATATAAATTACTTATAGTTTGCGCTTCAACACCTTGTGCCGCATCTACAACAAGCAATGCACCTTCACATGCGGCGAGCGATCTTGAAACCTCGTAAGAAAAATCAACGTGTCCGGGTGTATCAATTAAATTCAGTGTATAAACTTGGCCATCTTTTGATTTGTAGTTCATTTGAATAGCGTGAGATTTGATTGTGATTCCCCTCTCGCGCTCAAGTTCCATGTCATCTAATAATTGAGCTTTTAATTCCCTTTCTGAGACAGTATCCGTATATTGCAATAGTCCGTCTGCTATCGTAGACTTACCATGATCAATGTGTGCTATTATGCAAAAGTTTCTAATATTTTCCATATATCCATTCGATTT
>JANQIV010000076.1 GCA_028282005.1 Melioribacteraceae bacterium
AATTACGAAGAGAACGAATTCCAGTTTATGCAGTTTGACTACGACTACGCCCGCTTAATGGGATTGGAGATTATCAAAGGAAGAAACTTTGACGAAACAATGACAACGGATAAAGAGAGTGCCGTAATAATTAACGAAGCAACCGTAAACAAGTTCGGCTGGGAAGACCCCGTCGGGCTTGAGTTTCGTGCGGGTCCAACAACTTATACGGTTATCGGGGTTGTAAAAGATTTCCACGTTGAGTCGCTGCACAATTCGGTTGCACCGGTAGCGATGTTTTTATCTGATCCCGAAGCGGGCTGGCTTTACTTAAAATTGAAAAGCGATAACCTTTCCGCTACGATGAACTTAATTAACGAGCAATGGAAAAGCCTGCAGTCTGCTTTCCCGATTAACTATGTTTTTGTTGACGAAAACTTTAACAAGCTTTACAACAACGACGAAAAGCTGAGTGAGATTTTTCGCTACAGTGCAATCATTACAATTTTTATTTCTTGCTTGGGACTACTTGGCTTATCCGTGTTTACGGCTGAGCAGAAAATTAAATCCGTTGCAGTGCGCAAAGTTTTAGGCGCGTCCGTTCCAAATATTTTGATAGTACTCTCAAAAGAGTTTCTGCTGTTATTAATAATTTCAAACGTTATTGCCTGGCCCATTGCATATTATTTTATGAACGAATGGCTCACTGATTTTGCGTACAGAATAAATATCGGATTCGGTAATTTTATTTTTGCGACGATTGTTTCGATACTTATTGCCTTTACAACAATAAGCTATCAGACTATCAAGTCAGCTTCGGTCAATCCGGTGAAGCTACTGAAGTATGAGTAACTACAAAATTTTAGTTAGTCATGTTGAGTCTGTCGAAACATGTTTGAATTAGTTAGCTCACATTTAGATCAGCTCAATGTGAAAATCAAGCATTTGGCATTCCCGAATGTTTTTATCGGGAATCTATTGTTTGTTTGAGTCAGACTAAAAAAAAGACTATATTTTGGTCAATATAAGTTGAGGTAAAAATGAAACTCAGTGAATCAATAAAACCAATTAGCTATTTAAAGACGCATGCTTCAGAAGTTATCCGTGATGTTTCAGATAATCAAAAAACAATGGTGATAACTCACAACGGTGAGGCAAAAGTAGTTTTACAGGATGTAAAGGTTTATGAGAAAACACAGGAAAGCTTGGCGCTATTGAAAATACTGGCTGTTAGCGGGAAAGAAGTTAAAAAGAAAAATTATAAGCCGTTAAAAGAATCATTCAAAAATGTGAGAAGCCGGATAGATGATTTTAAACAGGGCCAAGATGAAATACAAAGTTAACCTCACACAATCTGCTGAAGACGATCTTTTCGAAATTTACAAATATGTTTACCTAAATGATTCCGAGGATAAAGCAGAAAAACTTCACGAAAAATTATTTGAAAAATGTAAAGCTCTGCAAGAATATCCACTCCGTGGACACGTGCCTCCCGAATTAAAGTTAATTGGAATAGATGACTTTCTTGAAATAACACTCAAGCCTTACAGAATAATTTATCAGGTAATCGACAAAGAAATTTTTGTTCACTGCATTTTAGATGGCAGGCGTGATATGCAGAAACTTCTACAAGAAAGATTGTTAAGAGAATAAACATTAAATTTATCGTTTTCGCTGCTTGTCCTGTATGTTAGAAAAAAAGATAACCTATTTTCTACATAGATCTAATTATTTTTGTCCTTTACCAGCATAAAATTATACAGCAAGTATCAGTTTGATATCTTAACAAATTTTTAGATATTTCAATGCATTATGTTTTAATATGAAATCTTTTATTAGAATAGTTATTCGATGATACGTAGCAAAATCAAAAAATTATTTGAGATTGACCCGCTGAAAAGTTTTATCGAGTTGCCGATACTATGGATTATAGTTGCTATTTTTTTTGCTATCTCCATTTCAATAGGTTTAGTCATATACGTAAATTCAAATATTGAGTTTGTCTTTGATTACGAGGGGTTTAATAATTTTGTTATTATTTTCAGAGTTCCTATATCAATCTTAGCAATCTTAATTACTATCATAGCATTATTAGCAACTACTCATAGATCAGTTCAAACTAAAGAACAATTAATTTATACAAATAGTCAGAACAATTTTTCTAATCATTTTAAGCATATTGAGGAATTTGAAAAGTATATCTCGAAAAGTATCGACAAAAAAAGGATAAATATTGGGAACTCAAGAAGAATGCATAAATCTCTCTTCCCTAATACAATGAAAGGCGATCTTTCTATTGGTAAGGAATACCTAGAATTAATAGATAATAATTTTTATAAAATTAAAAAAATTATTAAAAAATTTAATAATTCTAATGATAAATCGATATTTGACGTTTTATATCAAATCGATGAGATTTTAGCTGATACATTTTCTTATATTCATCTTGATATTAGCAGATCAGGTTCACAAGTAGTAAGAAACGGTAAAAGAATAATTTTGATCGACAAAACTGTAAGAGGGAGTTTTATTTTTTTAGTTGAATTGGCTAAAGTTTTAGAGCAAGTATTGTCGTTTGATAATTTTGTTAAAATACCTTCAGAACTAACTGAGTTATATAAAATTGATTTAAGTAAAATTCCATTAGCTAATTATGAAAGAATTGACCAAGTAACTAAGCTCGATTTGAATGAATATTTGCAAAACGTATAAATATATAATCGTCGAATAATTACTCCAATATTGTTCCCTTAAATTATTGATAACCTATGAAACCATTTCCAATTGAATTAGTCTAATTATTTGTTATTTTTGAAACAGATTAAATATGCGTTTATCTTATTAAGTGAAGAGACTCAGAAAAATATTATTCTACTTTTTAACTGTTTCGATTGTGTTTTCGTCATCGGGATTTTCCAGTTTATGTAATTGCGAAACCCTAATGAAAAATCATGAGATGTCACAAATGGAATGCTGCTGCAAACCCGTTATAGAGAGTAAATCTTGCTGCAACAGCGGAGATATGGAACATGAAACAAAAGAAGATAAAGCAAAGCATATTTGCCCCGGCAAGTATCTTACCGCAAAAAAAGAAAACAATTCCCTTATCGTAAAATCGATTTTTATCGATTCCAAATTGGATTTTGAAGAAGTAGAAACAATCAATTCCGAAGAAACAATAAGTATTGAAAAAATTCCGAAGTTTCTAAAATTCCTTCAGTTAAAAAACTTTTCCGGAAGTTCAGGCAAAGAAATTGTCATTTCAATTAACCAGCTAAAAATTCCTTTTCCAGTTTTAGTATAATTTACTGTAGTAAACGGTTTCTCACGTAATGTCATTCCGGACTTGATCCGGAATCTACTTTAATAGATGCTGAAACAAGTTCAGCATGACAATTTCGAAAAACTACTTCACTACTCGATTTTTATCCGTAATGGATTATAAAATTGAAAACTAAGAAAGGATCGCAATGAAATTTATATATAGAGTTTTAATTCTCGTGTTGATGTGCTGACCAATGGTACAGGCGCAACAACTCAACGGAACGGTTTACGAGCTAAACCGCAATCAAAAGAAGGTACCTCTTCCCGGTGTAAATATTCTTTGGGAAGGCACAACCACTGGAACGGCATCCGATGACGAAGGCAATTTCAGCCTACCCCGCACCAAAGAGAACAACAGGCTGGTTGTAAGTTACATCGGATATAAAAAAGATACCATTAACGTTCCCGCAGAAATGAAAGATATTGAAATTACATTAAGCGTTATTAGGGAACTTGAAGAAGTGCTTATTTCAGCAAAGGCGAAAAGTATTGTTATCAAAGACCTTGAACCGATTTTTACGCAGGAACTAAACCGCGAGGAATTAAACAAAGCCGCATGCTGCAATCTCTCAGAAAGCTTTGAAACAAACGCTTCGGTAGATGTTTCTTACAGTGACGCGATTACAGGCGCAAAGAAAATCCAGCTTCTTGGGCTGGAAGGAAAGTACAGCCAATTGATGACGGAGTACATTCCCAACCTGCGCGGGTTAGCAACAACTTATGGATTGGGCTACGTGCCGGGTCCGTGGATGGAATCGATACAGATTTCCAAAGGTACTGCTTCTGTTATTAACGGATACGAATCTGTAACCGGGCAGATAAACATTGAATATAAAAAGCCGGAGAAAAGTGAACGGCTGCATTTGAACGCTTT
>JANQIV010000021.1 GCA_028282005.1 Melioribacteraceae bacterium
GCGCTCGAAGAAGCTGGAATTATCGGAGAAATATCTGAACATTCAATTGGCAGCTACACCTATAATAAGTGGAATTCAATTTGCCGTGTTGAAGTTTATCCTTTTAAAGTAGAAAAAATATTAGACCAATGGCTGGAAGAAGATTTCCGCCAACGGATGTGGTTTGATATCGACTCAGCCACATCTTCCGTTAATAAAAAAGAAATCAAAAAATTACTTAAAAAGTTTTATAAGAATAAAGAAAATTATATTTAATTAATTTTAATCTTCCAAAAACTCGCTGTAATTTTTCTTATACAAGTTGATGAGATGTGTAACATTATCGGAAATATTCTCTGTTTCTCCAAGTATATCCAGATATAGCAAACTTCCCCTAGTTGTTGACTTACCATGTTTAATACGCATTACTTGGTTTTCATCAAACTCTTTTATTTTTTCACTGAGAGAATTATTTAAGTCTTCCAGATTACTTGTATTATTAAAATCTTTTTCTGCAAGTATGCGTGAAGTTTCTTCAATTTCTTTTGAGATTAAATCCTGTAGTACTTTTATTTCTTCTAATTGAATTTTATTTGGTTTGTTATGATTGTTGTCAATATGATCAAAACTCTCGTTTGTGATGTTTTTCGTACTTTGATAAATGTTTTGAAGTGAAGCTATAATTTTTCCGTAACGCCTATCTTTTTTTACATCGCTTTCAGGTAAAGCTTTTAATGACATAAAAATAGTTGATATTAAACTATTATTTTTGCTCTTAAGATCTTTCACTAATTTTTTTGATTCTCTTAAGATATCTCTATTTTCTTTATCAAGTCCGTTAAAAGTATTATGAATTATTTCCTTTGCACTCTTAATTATGTCAATTGATTTATCAATAAATCTTTCGATCGAGTTCTTAGAATTAATTCTACTTTCAAAAAATTCATCTTCCAATTTAGATTGTTTTGCTTCTTTTTTCTTATGCAGTACTTGTGTTCTGAATATAATTGTTCCGGCAATCAGTACTAAAATTATTGTAGCAGGTAATTGGAAGAAATAAATTATTATTGCAAATATTGCAGATACTGTGAAAGCAACAAATGCAGTAAAGAACCAGCCGCCAATAACAGTAAGTACACCGGTTACCCTGTAAACAGCACTCTCTCTTCCCCAAGCTTTGTCAGAGAGCGAAGCTCCCATTGCAACCATAAATGTTACATAAGTTGTTGAAAGCGGCAACTTGAGCGATGTAGCAAAAGAAATAACCATGCTTGCAACCATTAAATTAACTGATGCACGTAACAGATCGAATGCAGGCAAATTCTTATCTGCTCTACTTTTTAAATCGTAGGCTACATTATCAAATCTTCTTTCAATAAAATCTTGCACAGATTGAGGAATGAGTTTTTTGAAAAATTCAAATACTGTAATATTTATTCTGACTACAGCTCTTGCAAGTAACGATGAATTAAACTTCTCAAATCCTTCTGATTGCCTACTAAGATCAACAGAGGTTTTGGTTACAGACTTAGCTTTACTTGATGTCCATAAAGTAACCACCATTACTAATCCGGCTAATAAAAGTAGAATGGTATTTGACTTAACCGGTTCCTTTAGTGCTTCCATTGATAAATTTAGAGGATCTAAACTTTCCAGTCCAATTTCGTATGAGTTTAACCCCGCTAGAGGAACACCAATAAAGTTAACCAGATCGTTTGCAGCAAAAGCAAGTGCTAAAGCAAATGTACCTACCAATACTATTGGCTTTAAAATATCAATTTTTGTAAACCACATTAGAAGCTGTAAAATAATTCCCCAGAAAATGATGCTGCCTAAAATTATCAAATCAGTGTTTGATTTGATCCAAACTTGTGTATCGGGTGTTATAATTGAAGAACCTTTCGCTCCTTTTACCAAAATGAAATATGTAATAGTCGTTAAAGCTACTCCGCCCCAAATAGCACCATATCTTTTAATCTTCTGTTCATAATTAAATGTGAATATTAAGCGGGTGAAAAATTGAATAACTGCTCCAGCTGTAAATGCTACACCTACGGAAAGTAAAATCCCGGAGATAATTGCTAGTGCACTACTTGTATTAATATATTTTACTAGGTCGGACAAACTTTGATTTGCTTCAAATATTTTCAATAATGAAACTGCTACGGCAGAACCGAGTAATTCGAATACGATTGAAACTGTTGTTGATGTTGGTAAAGCGAAAGTATTAAACAGGTCGAGCAGTAAAACATCTGTTAGCATTACAGCTAAAAAGATTACCATAATTTCGGGAAGTAAAAATTGGTCAGGATGAAAAATACCTTTACGCGCAACTTCCATTATTCCGCTTGAAAAAGTTGTACCTACCACAATCCCCAAACTGGCTACTATCATAATTATATGTCTTGGAGCCACTTTAGAACCGATAGCAGAATTCAAAAAATTAACTGCATCATTACTGACACCAACAATCAAATCTGAAAACGCAAGTACAAACAGAATTATAACTAATACTAAAAAAATATCCATGAATTTCCCGGTATTATTGGTAGATAAAAGAACAAAAGAAGTAAAATATTGTAAAAAGTTATTTTAGGTTTTTTATTCAAAGAGGCAAAGTTAAAAAATTGTTAAGCACCCTTTAAGTGCTAACCAAACTAGTCATATGAATAAAAAAATAATTTAAAATTTGTTAATAATTTGGGAGAATTCAAAATTCCTAAAACGCTTTTTGTTTATATTAGAATCTAATTTTCTACCTTTACCATAAAATTATGCCATTTGCTTCAAGTGTAAATAATATAAAATCTATTTTGCTTGGCTTTTTTTCAGGTTTTTTAGCATCAATTTATTTTTCTGAATATTTTCAGTGGTTTATAGCTCGCATATTTTTTTTAGAAGAAATAAAAATTGAATACAAGTTTCTAATTCCACATAATCATTTTCAAATTAACGAGATTGGCTCGTTAGGAGCTGTAATTTTATTTCTCTCTCCTCAGTTTTTTCTAATATTGATTTTAGAGATTCTCGGATTTTTTATCAAAAAAACTATGTTGGGTTTTTATAGATATTTTGTAATTATATTCAACTTAACTGTGCAAGGAATATTAGTATTGATGGTATTTTATAACTCATTAATAATGATAATAAGTGATGACCTTAAAAACGACTTTGTAAATTTGGCCTTCAAATTGGGATTTACAGAAATCGGAAAAATAGTTTTGGCCTTTTTGATTATTTTAGTTAAAGTCATTTATTTAAACTATACATCGAAGAAAGTAATAAACTATATCAATTACTAAAAAGGAGATTCATGGAATCGTTAAAAGATAGAATTGTTTTTATAACTGGTGCAACAGAGGGAATCGGGAAAGCATGTGCTATTGCATTTGCAAAAGAAGGAGCGAAATTAGTTTTAACGGCAAGACGAATTAATGTATTAAATGATATTGCAGAGAATATTAGAAATAAATTTAACGCAGAAGTTCATGCTGTGAAAATGGATGTACAAAATTTTGACGAAGTAAGCTGGACTATCAACTCGTTGCCTGAGGAGTGGAAAAATATAGACATCCTTTTAAATAACGCCGGTTTGGCTCGCGGTTTTAACAAAATACATGAAGACGATAAAGAGAATTGGGATTCAATGATTGATACTAATATTAAAGGGTTGCTTTACGTGACTAAAGAAATTGTTAAAGGAATGAATGCAAGAAATTATGGTCATGTAATTAATATTGGTTCAACTGCAGGGCACATGTCATATTCAGGTGGCGGAGTTTATTGCGCAACTAAATTTGCTGTTCGCGCTATTACCGATGCACTTAGGCTTGATGTACTCAGTAAACAAATTAGAGTATCTTCAGTTGATCCTGGTGCAGTTGAAACAAACTTTAGCAATATTCGTTTTGATGGTGATACAGGCAAAGCGAAAAATGTTTATCGGGGTATGACACCTTTAAATGGGGATGACATAGCAGAAGCGGTAATCTTCTGCGCTACAAGACCACCGCATGCTAATATTAATGAAATGATTATCACTCCGACTGTGCAGGCAAATTCATTTTTTGTACATCGAGAAGAATAAAAATTAGTTAAAAATAGTTATATCGCCGGAGCCTTCTCTGATTACTTCAGGGGAGTCTCCGCTTAAATCAACAATGCTTGAAGGCTTGCCGGTTAAATCTCCACCGCTTAGCATCAAATCAACTTGAGTTTGAAAAACTGCTCTTATTTCGTCAGGATAAAAATAGAGATCACCTTTTCTGCTGGTAACACTTGTGCTTACAATTGGATTGCCCAATTCCTGTGCGAGCATTCTTGCAATATTATTTTCCGGAATTCTAATGCCAACAGTTTTTCTTTTAGTCCACAATTTTTTTGGCACTTCTTTAGCAGCAGGCAAAACAAAAGTATAAGGTCCGGGTAAACACTTTTTCATTACTTTGTACGCGTAATCTGATACTTTAGCATATTTGGCAATATCTCTTAAATCAGGACAAAGAAAACTAAATAATTTTGTGTTAGCTTCGTTTTTAATATAATATACTCTCTCAAGAGCTTCTTTATTAAAAATATCACATCCCAAGCCGTAAACAGTATCGGTGGGATAAATAATTACTCCGCCATTTTTCATTACTTCAACCGCTTTGTTGATGTATCTGAGTTGAGGCGTCACCGGGTGTAGTTCGTAATATTCCATAACTTTTTCCTTTATAAGATTAGAGAGAGTGTGAATTAGACTTAGTGCGGTTCCTTTGTTTTAAATCAAAAAATAATATAAAAGTTGTTTTTAAATTGTCAATAAAAATCTTAAGATTAGCAAACAACATATTAAATTTATCTGAGTACTGATAAACAAAAGAATTCCCCGACAAGTTCTCATTTTGTTATTTGGGAAAACAAAATTTAGACCGTATCTCCTCAAAAAAAATATTTTTCTGTTGATTAAAAAGATTATAAAGTCTTATATTTGTTGCGGAAAATTAGAGTTAACGATTTGGGCAAAAGTTTAGC
This sequence comes from Melioribacteraceae bacterium, assembly GCA_028282005.1. Lineage (GTDB taxonomy): Bacteria > Bacteroidota > Ignavibacteria > Ignavibacteriales > Melioribacteraceae > JANQIV01. Next base: position 4,996 of record JANQIV010000021.1, read on the forward strand.
AGTTGTAGCAATGAGTGGTGGATTAGATAGCTGTGTTACCGCAGCAATCGCAAGACAGGATAACGACCTGGCTTTAATTCATTTCAACTACGGGCAAAAAACTGAAAAAAGAGAATTAAAAGCATTCCATGACATTGCTGACTATTTTGAAGCTGAGAAAAGACTTGTTATTGATTTTGTGCACTTTGCAAAAATTGGCGGCTCTTCGTTAACAGACGAATCTATTGACGTTACAAAAGCTGACTTATCGAGTAATAAAATTCCATCGTCATATGTTCCATTCAGAAATGCAAATATTTTAACTGCATGTGTAAGTTGGGCTGAAGCGATTGAAGCAAATAAAATTTTCATTGGAGCAGTTTACGAAGATGCTTCTGGATATCCTGATTGCCGCCCTGAGTTTTTTAAAGCATTTGAAAATGTTGCCCAGCTTGGGACAAAACCTGAAACAGAAATTTCTATTGATACTCCAATAATTCAAATGAGCAAATCTGAAATCATCCAAAAAGGAATTGAACTTGATGCGCCTTTACATTTGACGTGGTCATGTTATCAAAATGAAGATGAAGCTTGTGGAGTTTGTGACAGTTGTGCATTTAGGTTAAGGGGATTTCAGCAACTTGGCAAAAAAGATCCAATTAAATACAAAGAAAGACCAAACTATTTATAAATGAAAGGTTATATATAAATGGAAGACAAAAAAACAATTTTGGAAACATTTGAAAATCCTAATCCAAATAGGGATTACGTAATTACACATGAAGCCCCAGAGTTTACTTCCCTTTGTCCAAAGACAGGTCAGCCGGATTTCGCAAATATTATTTTAGAGTATGTGCCGGATGAACTTTGCGTAGAATTAAAATCCTATAAATTTTATTTGAATAGTTTTAGAAATGACGGAATATACTTTGAAGCTTTAACCAATAAAATAACTGATGATTTAGTTCAAATCTTAAATCCTCGCTGGATGCGTGTTACTTCAGAATTTAACGTGCGTGGCGGGATTGCTTCTACAATTGAAGTTGAGTATGAAAAAGAAATTGATTTGGACGAAGAATAATAATCATAAATGAATTTGATTAGTTCAATAAATACCGTAATAAAATCAGTTCTGAAATTGATCTGGCTAGCTATTAACCAGCAATATCAAATTCAGCAAAATCCTTACTTGTCGTTTAGAAGGACAAGAACGATACTTAAGTATCAACACCTAGCTATGATATCCAACCTATGTTTTGTGACTAACGATGAAAAAATTTAATAATTAAAAAGAAATGGAGAATTAAAATGGCTAAAAAATTAACAAAAAGAAGTTGGGCTGAACCTTTCAAAATTAAAGTGGTTGAGCCGATAAAAGTAACAACTCGTGAAGATAGAGAAAAAGCAGCTGCAGAAGCTGGATACAATACTTTCTTATTAAAATCCGAAGATGTTTATATCGATCTTTTAACTGATAGTGGGACCAACGCAATGAGTGATTACCAATGGGCTGGAATGATGCTTGGTGATGAAGCTTATGCTGGAAGTAAAAACTTTTACTATTTGTGGGATAACGTAAAAAAATATTACGGAATGCCTTACTTTGTGCCAACACACCAGGGTAGAGCAGCTGAACACATGGTCTCACAAATTATGATTAAACCTGGCGATTACATTCCTGGTAACATGTATTTTACTACAACTAGACTTCACCAAGAATTAGCCGGTGCTACATTTGTTGACGTTATTGTTGATGAAGCACACGATCCACAAAGTGATTTCCAATTCAAAGGAAATATTGATATTAAAAAATTAGATGAATTGGTTCAAAAAGTTGGCGCTAAAAAAATCCCTTACGTTTGTATGGCTGGTCCTGTAAACATGGCTGGTGGTCAACCTTTCTCTATGAAAAACCTGAAAGAAGTAAGTGACTATTGTAAAAAACACAGAATCAAATTATGGTTCGATGCAACAAGAGCGTGTGAAAATGCTTACTTCGTGAAAGAAACTGAAAAAGGTTATGCAAACAAAACAGTTGCTGAAATCTTAAAAGAAACATGTAAATATTTTGATGGCCTTTGGGTAAGTGCTAAAAAAGATTTGCTTGTTAACATTGGCGGTTTCCTTGCAACCAGAAATAAAAAAGTATACGAAGAAGCAAGAAACATGGTAGTGGTTTATGAAGGACTTCACACATACGGCGGTTTGGCAGGAAGAGATATGGAGGCTATGGCTCGCGGTATTGAAGAAATGGTTGAATACGATAACATCAAAGCAAGAGTTGGGCAAGTTGCATACTGCGGCGAACAATTAGAAAAATACGGAATCCCAACTGTTAAGCCTTTTGGAGGTCACG
>JANQIV010000023.1 GCA_028282005.1 Melioribacteraceae bacterium
AAATTAACATCAAAAATAAAACCGGTCATAAACTTCCCACTGCGTATCCTTCCCGCCGTGCCTGGCTGCATACTACCGTGCAGGATCTGAATGGAAACATCTTATTTGAATCGGGTGCACTAAATTCTGACGGTTCAATTGCAGGGAATGACAACGATATAAATTCTAAGAAATTTGAGCCGCATTATTTAGAGATAACCAGCGAAGATCAGGTTCAAATTTATGAACCTATTATTTTTGATTATAAAAAAGAAGTAACGACTTCCCTTCTTTCCGGGGCAACATATGCTAAGGATAATCGGTTATTGCCAAAAGGCTTTGACAAAGCAACTGCGGAAAATGCAGTAAGTGTTCATGGTACTGCCGAAAAAGATGAAAATTTCCAGGCAGAAGGAGATATTGTTCTGTATAAAATAAAATTGCCGGAGGGAGTTAATTCTGTTCATGTTTCAGCAAAGCTTATGTATCAGACAATTGGATATCGCTGGGCGCAGAATCTTAAATCCTATGATAACCAAGAAGCTGACCGGTTTATAAGGTACTTTGAGGACAATACTGAGATTTCAGCAGTTGTGCTTGCAGAAGCAGTCCGGAAATAATACTTTAATTTTGCTGAAAGAGTATAAATTACCCTATTAAGTTTTGTACTGGCTAATTAGCCGCTCAACACCGACCGGCTTAGCGGCAACATCGTTAAAAAAACTAAAAGGAAAAAGAATGAGTATAATGAGACTTTGGCATGGTGAAGTTGCAATCGAAAAAGCAGATAAATATGAAGCTTTCATGATTGAAAGAGCTGCTCCTGATTATGGATCAGTAGATGGATTGATCAAGCTATATTTCCAGCGCAAAAATGAAGAAACAAAATCTCATTTTTTACTGGTTACTATTTGGGACTCTATCGAATCAATAAAGAAATTTGCTGGTGAGAATCCTGAAATAGCAAAATATTACCCAGAAGACGATGAATATTTATTAGAGAAAGAAAAGCACGTTTCAATGTATGAAATCTTTTATGAAAAATAATATCACCGTTAATATCTTTATACTTCAAATACGAAGGAGAATAAATGAATATTACAAAAGTTGAAGTCATACCTTTCGGTGTTCCTATTCATAGTTTTGCCGATGCGTATACAGATTTTGCGGTATCAAACGCTGTATTAGTTAAAATACATTGTGAAGATGGGACTATTGGATATGGTGAAGCTTGTGCTTGGGAACCTGAATTTTATGGGGAAACTATTGAATCAGTTAGTTCAACAATAAAAAAATATATTGAGCCGGTTATAGTTGGGCAAAATGCGTTTAATATAAATACTATAATGGCTAAAATAGACGCTCATATTGCGAGAATAACATGTGCAAAAGAGGGAGTTGATCTTGCTTTGCACGACTTAAAAGGCAAGCTGCTTAACACCCCTGCATATAACCTCCTTGGAGGAAAATTTAGAGACAATGTACCTGTTGCATCGGAAATTGGAATTGATACTCCTGTTAATATGGCCGAAAACGCCCTTAGAATTATTAGCCTGGGAATAAAGGTCATTAAGATTAAGGGCTCAGATAATATGAAACTGGATATTGAGCGCATCAAAACTGTAAGAGATGCGGTGGGTGAAAAAATCGAACTCCGTCTTGATCCAAATTCAGCCTGGACTACGATTGGAACTATAAAAATAATGAAAGAGATTGAAGACTGTAATCTACAACTTTTAGAACAACCAATTCCCAGCTGGGATTTAAAAGGAATGGCACATATTCGCAATAATATTGGAATTCCGCTAATGGCTGATGAAAGTATTTGGACTCCGCAAGATGTTGTTAAGATAGCCGAATATGGTGCTGCTGATTTAATTAATATTAAAATCGCTAAATCTTGCGGTTTATATCAGTCAAAAAAAATTGAATATGTTGCTGAATCATTAGGGTTGCCTTGTATTGTAGGAACTGAAATTGAACCTGGATTTTCAATGATTGCTAAATTGCATTTGGCTGCATCAATGAAAATTCACCCAATCTCCAGCGAGTTCACAGAACTTTCTTTGTTGAAAACAAATATCTTGAATCAAGATATTGAAATTGTCGAAGGTAGTGTGAAAGTACCTGATGGAGCTGGGTTTGGAGTGGAGCTAAATAATAGTAATTTTGAAAAAGTTGTTTTCAAATAATTGACTCGGAAGCGTAAAAAAAATCGACAGGCTATTATTTTTTACAACATCGTTATTTCTGTTATAATTGAAAGTTTTTTATCGTTGTATTACTAAAATCATAAGGTTAAGACATTTGAAATTGATTCCTGTTGAAAATATCATTTATAAAACAAAGCTTACTAAAGAAAAAATCATTGAGCGTTTCAATATTATTTTTTCAGATGATAAAAATCTCAGAACTAAACTTGAAGGCAGAAGTTCTCCGTTAAAATACGACGGATACTTTGAGGAAGACAAATTCAATATTGCACAAACTTCATACTCTACTCGCAGTGCTTTCATCCCAGAAGTAACCGGTACGATCAAAAACAGTGGTGAATTGCAAACGATAAATATTAAGTTGGGGTTAAGGCGGAGAATCAAAAATTTTGCATTTGGTTTAAGTCTATTACCTTTAGCCGGAATAGCAATTTTAACTATCAGAATGATAAATCAAAATTATTTTAGTTTCTCGATTTTTGTTCTGATTGGCTTTTTGTTTTTTATTTATTTGATAGTATTACTTGGTTTCAAATACGAATGTATCAGAGCTAAAAAAGATTTGGAAGAAATATTTCAAGTTGTTAAATCAAAATGAATAACTGTTAATGAAGTCGTTTTAACAGACTAATATTTCTAATCTCGCCAGCGATAACTCTCTCAACTACTTACTTTGCCAAAAGATACCTATTAGTTAAACATGTATTTTATCTCGAAACCAATAAAGCATAAAGGCGTCCAAAGATAGAAATAATTAAAAAGTAAATGAAATTTGCTTGGGAGAATTTAGTTTGAAGCGTAGTTTAATTATTCTATTGGTTTTGATAAGTACTGTCATTTGTTATGGACAAGAGGATTTAGAAAGCAAAGCTGATCAAATATTTGCAGAGTTTAATAATAACTCACCCGGTGCTGTTGCATTAGTAGTCAGAGATGGGGAAGTTATTTACGACAAAGGTTTTGGGTCGGCTAATCTGGATTACAATATTCCAATCACTTCTTCAACAATATTTCATATCGGATCTGTCTCCAAACAGTTTACAACATTTGCAATAGCTACTTTAGCTCAACAAGGGAAAATTGATTTGGATGACGATGTTCGAAAATATGTGCCGGAATTACCTGATTATGGAAAGGTTATCACAATTAGACATTTAATTCATCATACAAACGGTTTACGTGATGTTACTGGTTTATTTTATATGAGCGGCTGGCAGTATGAAGATGTTCTCAATAATGGACAAGCATTGAATCTTATTTACAGGCAGAAAGAATTAGCATTCGAGCCCGGCGAGAAATTTGCATATAACAATTCCGGTTACACTCTGTTAGCTGAAATAATTGAGAGAGTTACTGAGCAATCATTTGCAGAATGGATGAGAATAAATATATTCGAACCGCTTGGAATGACAGACTCATTTATTTATGATGATCATAATGTTGTAATAAAAAATAGAGCGCACTCGTATTATACCGAGGATGAAACCTATAAACCTTTCAATGTCAATTTTACTCTTTATGGACCTGCAGGCGTTTACTCTACGGCTAAAGATTTAATTAAATGGTCGGATAATTTCAATAATCCGGTAGTTGGCAATGAGAAGCTATTTGAGCAGATGGAAGAACGCGGTGTATTGAATAATGGTGATACAACTTTTTATGCGTTTGGCCAGGCTGTCATTCCATACAAAGGAGTAAAAAGAATTTTTCATAGCGGCATGCATGCCGGTTACAGATCGGCATTAAATAGATATCCTGATCAAAATTTAACTGTCATTCTTCTTGTAAACTGCAGAAATATAGATGAAACTGAATTTGCGAATAAAGTAGCTGATGTTTATTTAGCAGACTATATCGATGAAAACGCCGGAGATGAAGCCCGGGACATCACCCGGAGGAAGAGTTTGAGCCATTATCTTTGACTGAAGAACAACTATCTGAATATGTTGGTGAATTTAGAAGTCAAGAAGTTGATACTCGATGTATATTTGCTGTAAAGGGTGGAAAACTAATTGCAAAACATAAGAAGCACGGCGAAAAAGTTTTTACGGCAAAAGATAAAGATATTTTTGTAAGTGATGGATGGTGGATAAAGCAAGCCCAGTTTGTTCGTGATAATGACGGCCAGATCAGTGATTGTTTGGTTTCAACTGGTCGAGTAAAAGATGTTAAGTTTATAAAAGTCGGAGAATAGAAATGAAAAAATATTTATTAATCTTATTGATAATGTTTGCTGTTTACGTGCCCGTTAATGCACAGAAGATAACAACACTTATAGAGAATACGCGTGTTGAAGAAAGAGATGATTTAAAAAATGAGCATGGTGTATCTATGTATATTGAGTTTGATGATAAGAATATTCTCTTCGATTTAGGTGCTACCGACAGTTTTATTAAAAATGCAAAAAAACTTGATGTTGACATCAGTGCGGTTGACATATTAGTAATTTCTCACGCACATAGAGATCATGGCGGAGGATTAAAATATTTTCTTGAGGAAAATTCTAAAGCCAAAATCTATATGCATGAAAATGTTAGAAATGAATATTATTATAAAGATCACTACATTGGTTTGGATACCAAATTATTTGCAGAGTTTAAAGACCGGTTAGTATTTATTAGTGAATTTACTGAAGTCTTACCTAATGCATATCTTCTTACAACTTTCGGAAATAAATATCTGAAACCTCAGAATAATAATTTATTTATGAAAGAAAAGAATAATAAAGAACCAGACAGCATGGAGCATGAAGTATTGTTAGTATTAAATGCTGATGATGGGCTTGTTGTATTTTCAGGTTGTTCACATAATGGAATTTTGAATATGACAGAAGCTGCTTTAGATAGATTTTCTAATAGTGAAGTAAAGGCTGTTTTGGGCGGCTTTCATTTAATGAATCCATCAACTAGAAGTACGGCAGAATCCAAGGAAACAGTTATAAAAATAGCAGAAACATTTCAGAAACTTCCGGTTAAAAAAATCTACTCTGGTCATTGTACCGGCAGAGAAGCTTATAATGTTTTAAAAAGTGTTCTAAAGAAAAAACTTGAACCATTTAGAACAGGCAGTGTTCTAAATCTATAATTTGTAATTATAGTGTTGTTGTGAAGATGTGAAAAATTAATACTGAATCTGTCAATAATTAATAATTAGTGAAGTGATTTTAACAAATTAATATTTCTGATTTCGCCGGCGACAACAAGAGTATCGTCTTTGTTAAAAACATAATCCGGACTTGGAATGGCTTTTATCTTTTCGTCCTCTCCTTCTTTTGTTTTTATTGAAAGAACATCTACTCCGTGATTGCGACGAATGTTCAATTCACGAATAGATTTACCGACGAACTCTTTTGGTGGTGCGATTTCAGCAATTGAGTAACCTTCTAAAAATTGTACACTCTTTTCATCTTCTTTCATGCTTATGCTGCTGGCAAGGCTCGAAGCTATTTCTTTTCTTTCAATTTCTTTTTGGTATGCATCACGAATATCCTTTGGCCAAACCATACCTAAAATTCTTTTATTAATTTCATTATCAACAACAGGCAATCCCTCAACATTGTATTTTAACATTCTATCTAATGCCGTTTGAGCGTTGTCGTCATCTGTGATCACAGCAAGATTTGTATCCATTAAGTCTGCAGCAATTAAAACATTCTGCAGAGAATCTTTTTCGAAAAGATGGTCTTTAATATTTTCAATAGATATAATCCCTTTTACAGAATTATTTTTATCGATTACAGGAAATTCAGGGCCTCTTCCTTGAATAACTTTATTAACAACATTACTGAAATTGTCAGTGATTAAAATGGGATTGAATTCTTTTTGGTAAACGTCTTTAACAAAAATTGAATTCATTACATTTACTTCGGAACCCTCTTTGATCTGTATGTTTCGTAACAGTAGTTTTAATGTATAAATAGATTCACGCGATAACTTGGTTGATAAAATTGTGCTGATAATACAAGTGATCATCAAAGGCAAAATAATTTGATAATCGTTTGTAAGCTCAAACACAATAATTATGGCTGTAATCGGGGCACGTGTTGTGCCGGCAACTAGTCCGCCCATTGCAACAAGTGCGTAAGCACCTGGGGACGCAGTAATATCGGGGAAAAATGAATGAACAAAATATCCGAAGAAAGCCCCGAGTGTGGCACCCATAAAGAGCGAAGGAGCAAATATACCGCCTGATCCGCCTGAGCCAAGCGTCAAAGAGGTAGCAATAATTTTTACGAAAACCAAAACTAAAGCAGCGTGCCAAATCAAGTTCCCATGAAGCGCAAGATTAATAGTATCGTAACCAACACCCATTACTTGCGGAAAGACAAGCGCAGTCAATCCGATCGCAAGTCCGCCTACAATTGGTTTTAAATATTCAGGAAATTTAAATTTGTTGTCGAAGAAATCTTCAGAGTAATACAAAACTTTTATAAACACCCATGAAGCCAATCCGCTAAGAGCACCGAGAAGAAAATAAAAACCAATCTCAATTGGGGAAACATATTCGTATCCCGGAACTTGAAAGGCTGCAAAGTTGCCTTCGAACATGTGCGAGATTACGGTTGCCATGACAGACGAAATCACAATTGGTGAAAACTGCGCAACGGCGAAATCCATTAAGATTATTTCAACTGCGAAGAGTGCGCCGGCAATGGGTGCATTAAACGCAGCTGCGATTCCGGCTGCTGCACCGCATCCCACAAGTGTTTTCATACGGTTGGTTGGTACTTTAAAAAACTGCCCGACTGTTGAACCCAAACTTGAACCGATTTGAATTATTGGGCCTTCGCGTCCAACAGAACCGCCTGTACCTATTGTTATTGCTGATGCTAGCGCTTTAACAAGGGCAACACGCGGACGAATTCTTCCACCTTTCAAAAGTACTGCCTGCATTACTTCCGGAACACCATGGCCTTTTGCTTCCGGTGCAAAGAAATATATCAAAGGACCAACAATTAATCCGCCAACGATAGGAATTAAAATTTTGATGTACCAAGGTGCAGCAATAATATTATCGAGTAAAGTACCAACACCGGGGAAAGATAGATGGGAAATAGTTTCAATTAAAACGCGAATACCAATAGCAGCAAAGCCGGCAAACACACCAATGATTATAGCTACAATAATCATGAAAGTATGTTCGGTTAATTTCGCTTTCTCAATAAAGTTTGAAGCGTGACCGGATAATTTCTTTATTAAATCGTTAATAGAATTCTCTAATTTTTCAATTTAATTCTTTCAATAATTTGTTCTGCCTGCCACAAATGTCTGCGTGAATGTGCTGCCAGGAATGGAAACAGTTCGCCGATTTGAAATTTAATTATACTCAATGCCGGCGATGTTACCTTTGTCTTTTTAATATCGATTCCCTCAAGTTTTGAAATGATTTCAATCATTTCATTATTGTAATTAACAAAATTAGTAAAAGTATCTTCAACTTCTAATTCTTTTTTGGGAACAAACTTTTTAAAAGTTTTCATTTTCGATTTATACGGCGGTTCCATCATCTCGGTAAATTTTCTGCCGAAATAACTGGGCTTGTAATTATCTCTATTACCTTTTACCGGGTGAGTCAATCTTTCATGAATTGCGGGTATGTATTGACCATATGTTGTATTGAGGTGGTCGATGCATTCCAGTGGGGACCACGTTTTTTCGTCCGGCCTGTTTTTTAGAGTTTGTTCGTCTGCTGAGTTTTTGATTTTTTCTGCCCAGCTGTTTAGTTCATTATATTCTTGAATTGATTTTTTCATGGTTCTCTTTTGATTTGCTATTGATAATACAAATATATAAAAGGGTTAGACTAAAAGAGATGAATAATTTTTTACCAAAAGAAATGCGAAATAAACTTGTGTGTATTTGGAGATCCCATCTCTATTTTGAGAAATGGAATCTCCTTAAAAAGTTATTTCAATAATATCATTTTTATAATGTTGCGGTAATTACTGCTTTTCCCGTCAGCTCTAATTTCACAAAAGTATATGCCTGAGGCTAAGTTTGACGCGTTCCAATGGTACTGGTATTGCCCGGCAAATTGATCGTTATCAACCAAAGTGGAAACTAACTGCCCGAGCATATTGAATACTTTAAGTGTTACTTTCGCTTCTTCAACTAAGTGGTATTCAATCACGGTAGTCGGGTTAAACGGGTTTGGATAGTTTTGTTTTAGCACATATTCGCTCGGTATTTCCGCAACTTCATTAACATCAGTAACTACGTTTTCTATTGTAATGTTAGCTGCTGCGGAAATTACTCCGTTTGTATCGGAAACAGTAATTGTTGCGCTCGTAGCCTGTGAATTTGCGATATACAATCCGCCTTGATTTACATCTCCGTCACTTGCGGACCAGAGCAATGCTGTTTCCATTTTGTAATTAAATTGGTTGTATGCTGTGGCATTAAACTGATACGAGTCTCCGTATTCAAGCGTAATTTCAGAAGGAATTAAAGTTATATCTGTTAATTCTTCTTCTTCCGAAGCAACGTAACATTTTACGTTTGCGAATTTTCCGGATACAGGATCAGTAACCGTAACAGTAACTTCTCCTTCAACTCCGGTTGTTTCCAGTAAACCTTCCGGCGAGATTGTTCCTTTATCTACAGACCAGTTTGGTGTGAATTCGATCGGTATCTCTTTTTCATCGAGTGCAGAATAGTAAAATGAGAAAGATTCGCCTTGCATAATTGTTGAAGAATCCGGTGATAAAGTTATTGATTGGACAGTGGCTTCGTATGTTGTAAGTACTGTAGTGTCCGCGGCGAATAACCCATCTGTTTTTGTCGATACAACAGAAGCATAAATACGGTTATTGGCATCAGCGCCTGCTTCTGCCGGGATTGTGTAAGGTAATTGAAAGATAAGTCCGGTACTGTCTGTCATTGTTCCGGTTTGTGTTAGCTCACCTTCAATCCAATTATTGTCCTCGGAGAATGTCACTTCAACTTCGTCAAAGAGATCGTCCATATTTTGAACGACAAGCAATAAAGTATCCGATTCGCCGGGAGTTACAAATCTCTCATTTTCCTCAAAAGCGGTTTGCAAATTTACAGGTGAGCTAAGCCAATTATTTATTATTACATCTCCCTGATAGTCGCTCTGACCCGGCTGGTTTCCGCCCCAGTAATTATTATCCGCGATCAAGCTTGAGTTTTCATTTATAATTGCAACATCGTTTTCTGCAAAATTATTTGAAGAAATATTCACTTCTTCAGAGCTATTACTAAAAATTGCGGCGCCGTTATTGTTGTAAAAATTGTTGCCAATTACTTCAACTTCTGAATCGCCGTCAATATTAAGTCCGGTGAATGTGCAGAAATTGTCGTTAAAATTATTAAAATATAACTTGATATTGCTATTGTTATCACCAAATTTGATACCTGA
>JANQIV010000026.1 GCA_028282005.1 Melioribacteraceae bacterium
AATGCCAGGAGGTACTCATGGCCACAGTCATCACACCGGACCCGGCAAATCCCATGTGGAGATCCCCGCAGTCCAGATACCGATAGATCACGGTCATGACGTATGTCCGCCAGAAACCCAGGCGGGATACATACATGGCGTTCCAAACCCCTTCTAATTCTTCAAGTGATTCTCAACACATTGATAGTATGAGCTTGCCTTGGGATTGCGGGGCTGGTAGACATCAAAATTGTGTACTGTTGTGTGGGCCTTGGCGGAACCGGTAATGGTGATGAAAATTACTGGGAACACCCGGAAGGAGATCAGAATATTAATGCAAAATGAAAAAAATCGTTGAAAATATACAACAATTGCTGATAAATATAAACTATTCACACAGGCGAACGAGAGTGGAAATTGCGATTAAAACATCATAACAAATAAAGGATTGGTTCGAAGAGATGCTGGCGATGGATCCGGGTATTTGAGCAGCCGCTGTGAACTTTTCAGGGTGCCCTCATGATTTCTTGTGTTTGTAATGTTCGGCCGTCTGTTGCTCGTGGCTTCCTTGAAAGCTGTCATCGTTTTATGAAAATCGACATTTATCGCTTATGACTAAATTATTTTGGCGTGAAGATATTTCATCGCTTGACTTTGTTTGGTTCTTTTCCTAATGAATCTTGATAAGAAGGCATTCACAATATTAGAACAACTATCAGAACATCTGTTTTGGCTATATTCGTAAAATAAATGGACCTAAAGGATTAACTGCATGCTCGTCAATCGGATTAATGCAAACAGAAAATTCCGAGACCCAATTTATGGCTATATTTGGCTTACCGAAGATGAAATAAAAATAATTGATACTCCATTATTTCAAAGGCTTAGAAGGGTCCATCAGCTGGCTTTATCAAAATATGTATATCCAAATGCAGAACACTCTAGATTTGTTCATTCTATTGGTGTGCTGCAATCCGCAACCAACATTTTTCACAACTTGTATTCAAATAATAAACAGATAATTGATCGGATAATTGGCGACATTAGAATTGAAGTATATTTTAAAACACTGCGTTTTGCTGCTTTGCTTCATGATGTTGGTCACGTCCCCTTTTCACATGCCTCTGAAAAAGTGATATTGGGTTCAAAATTCGCTCATGAAGATGTATCAAATTATATTATTGAAAATTATGAACCTATTAGAAATATTATAGTAGGCAGTGGTATCGAGCCCAAAAAAGTCGCAAGATTGATCCGCGGTCATTTTACCTCAGAATACAGTATATTAAAAAAGATTATTTCAGGTGAACTAGATGCAGATAGAGCGGATTATCTACTAAGAGATTCCCATTTTTGTGGCGTTGATTATGGTGTGTTTGATTATGAGCGCTATATCTTGTCCTTTAAAATTGTTGACGATGAAGGCGTTAGTCTGAGCGTTCTTGAAGGAAATTTACAAATCGTTGAGTCCTTTCTTCTGGCACGATTCCATTTTAATTTACAGGTTCCATACCATAGGACAAGAATAGGTTATAATATTGCATTAAAAAAGTATATTGAGAGATTAAAACAACAAGATCGACTTTTAAAGCCGATATCTACAGATGGTGAACTTGTCATTGATTTTGATCTTTTTCATGATTTCGATGACTATTCGATATTTGAAGAAATAAAAAAAGATTTCAAAGAAAAAGATTATTGGGCTACCATTTTGCTACGCCAATCTCATCTTAAACCACTATACAACTCGAACATCTCAAATGAGCTATCGGAACATCAGGCAAAAGAGCTTCTCCGAGAACTTATCAAAGAGGGATTGAAACTGGATGAGGACATTTTTTATTTCAGGAAAAAAATTGAAGTCCACAAATTAGTTCAGGATTCTGACGAAAAAAACGATGATGATGGGAGTGGTGAAGATCAAAAGAAAGTTATCGATCTTAAAAATGAATTGAAATTAATTGGAAAGAACGGTGAATTTTCGGGTAATGTGGTAGACAAATCATTAATAATAGGTAAATTTAAAGAAGCGCCAATTGAATTATTTATGATTTTTGTAAAAAAGGAAAGATATGATATAGCGGACTCCATTTGTTCTGAGTTTTTAAAAAAATACGATGAAATTAATGAGTTTAAAATTTAACTGATAAACAAAAAAGGTCTTAATAATGCCGTCTCATACACAAAAAAAAGAAATACTAAAGTACACGATTGAACATTTAGAGCATATTCGTAAAAAGGCTCAAAAAGTAACACTACAAAAAATACTTTATTACTTTTCACTTAAGAATATCCCGGTTTCTTACCATTTTGAGCCGTATACGTACGGTCCATTTTCAAAAGAATTAGCAGCAGACATTGATGATCTATCATTCTGGGATGAAATAAAGGTCAAAGGGAATAAAATTGAAAAAGGAAGTGAATTTAGGGTTGAATTAAGCGAGGAGTTGAGGGGTGCCTTGAAGCAAGAGATTGATAATTTCATAGAACTTGTTCAAGATAATCTTGGATTTGCAAATATAGAATTATACACCACCTTATTATATAACTTGAGGGCTTTAAAAGAAATTGGCAAAGGGACTGATTTCAAGACAGTATTTAACGAATTTAAAGCCTGGAAAGGAGAAAAATTCTCAACAGATGAAGTGCAGTTCGCATACAAAAGAATTAATGAGGCAGCAATATTATAGTAAAGTTAGTTGCTTATGTTTTGTCCTTTCAGCTTTTCCTTTTGTCTTAATGTCGGGCCTATCTAACTGAGATTCTGTCCTTAGTATGCTATAAATTTCATTTAGCTTATTTATCTGATGCCCTAATTCTTTGAAATTTGACACGAATTTTTCGTTCTTATATTTATCCTCTCCTTTTGATACCTCTTTATCTATTATTCTAATGATTGAGAATATATTGGGCACAAGTTCAACTTGCAAAGAATTGGTATAATTTTTCTTGAAGTTATATTTAACTTCTCCTGATGAGAATCTCATATGTAATTCATCGAAAGAAATATCAGAAGATGGCGTGGAAACGAGTTCTCGATTGTGCATTAAATCCCTTAGCACTCGTCTTCCTAAATTATCAAAAATAGCAAGTATCATGTTATTTTTATTTAACCCCGTAAGAAACCCATACCATACGAGTGAGGTTGGGAAAGAAGACAGTTGGGATTTAATCAAGCTAAAATGTTCAAGTGAACCAGGTTTGATCAGACTCGCAAAATATCCACAGACAAATGAACTTTGGGCATTTGAAATTTTATTGAATGATTTTAAGTATTGTATTGCTCTATTAAAAATTTGAATGCGATCTTCAATAGTTCCCTTTATGAGATCAGGGATCGAGTTTAGCTTTTCGTTACCAGAGGTAATTTCATTCCATATTTCTGCACTACATTTACCATTTTCCCGGATTTGTTTACATGCTTTGTAAAGATTCTCCTCAAATCCTAATCGGTTTTTTGCCAATGGTCTTTCAAGAATTAGGTTCTCAAGAGTTCTGCCCAAGATGCTTATTTCCGTTACAGATAGACTCCTCTTCGGTTGATTTGTGATTGATCGAACGGTTTTCCATCTCCTTATAATTTCTTCTATTCCCTCTATACTAATACCTCTGCAAATTGCTTGAATATAACAATAGGAAACGGTGCTTTTGCATGCGGTTGGCGTTATTACGTTAGGGTTTGCAGAAAGAGGAATCTGAGTTAAAGCTTCCGATATTACCATCCCAGCGCAAACATCTTCATATGAATTGAAATTAGGACTGTTAGAATAAGAGTTGTATATTTTAAATAAACTTAAATTGATAGTTTTGAAAAATGCTGTAAAAGGTTTGAATGAAGGTAAATATGTAGTAGCCCAGGCAAGAAAATCCTTCAGCTCACTATCTGGCGTAATAACCAAACAAGGGGGATTTACTTTAGGCTCGAACTCCCAAACTAAAAGTATTGATCCTTTCGCTAACCGTTTTCGATTTAAATTTTGAATAGATAAGAGTTCGTTAGTTTTAATTGTTGTGGCGCTCTCTTTTCCTAAAAGCTCAAGAAACTCTTTTCTGGTTACTTTTAAAAACCACATATAGACACCTTAAAATAAATCATCAAGTGTTGGATCTGTAGTTGGGGGATTAACTGTAGCAAATGCACTTTCTAAATAGCCTGGCATAATATTATTATAATAAAAATTAAGAGCGGTTTTTGCACGTGTTATTCCTGTAAATACTAATTTTTTTTGTCTGTCGCGGAAACGGTTTATATTTTCTTTATCAATGCCTGCTATGTGAAGAGCCCTGAATTCTAGCCCTTTTGCACCGCTCATCGAACAGACACAGATGGATTTTTCAACATCAAATTGTTCATAACCCTCCTCACTACTTTGAAAAATACAATAATTATATATATCTGAAGCGGCTATTATATTCCATAATAGCTTTAAATCGTTTTTCAATGGGCAAATTACCCCAAGCAGCTCATATGGGTACGCACTTAATTGGATTTTTAGATTTTTTATAATTTGATCCGCTTGGCTTTCAATGGAGCCGCATTCAAAATGTTTGACTGATGATGGCATATTATGTTCATCGTATTTTGATGTTGGCACTAATTTTATATATTCTATACTTGAGAGTACCGAGTTCTTGAATTTTTTATAGTTTAAAAATTTGCCCCCTGGAAAAGATCGTTTTCATATTTTTCCACCCAATTCTCGATATGATTT
>JANQIV010000045.1 GCA_028282005.1 Melioribacteraceae bacterium
AAGCTTGCGAGAATTCTTTTCGGCAATGTTTTTTATTTTCAATCGCATTTATTGTTTTTAATAAGCATATTTTACTACGATAAAGATTTCTAAACAACAATGACGGCTTTTTTCCAAAGCCTATAATTAAATATTAGCTATTTACACGGGATTATATTTTAGTCCCGTGGATTTTGATTAGATTGAATTTTTAGAAGGATAACAATATGAATGATATTATATCAATAGAGTCCATTTCAAAACTTCATGAATACGGAGCGCGAGAAAAACCAAAACACCCCTTAGTTTCAGTTTGGGAACAAACCAAAACTGATTACGAAAATATTTATAAAGAATTTATCGGAAAAAGATTTGTGTTGGATCTTTATTTGATATCACTTAAAGGAGTTATTTCAGGATCATTTCAATACGGTAGAAATTCTTATGATTTTGAAGAAGGTACAATGGTCTTTATAGCCCCGGGCCAGGTTATAGCAATTGAAGAGAAAGAGATAATTGAAGCAAATGACGGGTGGGCTTTATTTTTTCATCCTGATTTGATAAGGAAATCTGACCTTGGTAAGAAAATTGACGACTATAACTTTTTTTCCTATGAAGTGAATGAAGCTTTACATTTATCGGATGATGAAAAAAACAGATTGACAATTTGCATAAAAGATATCGAAAAAGAGTACTCACAAAACATTGACAAGCACAGCCAAAATCTAATTATTTCCAACATCGAGTTGTTGCTGAATTATAGTAAACGATTTTATGATAGACAATTTTATACCCGCACAAATATGAATAAAGATATCGTAACTCGGTTCGAGAAATTGCTTTTAAATTATTATAACTCAGGCTTTCAGCAAGAAAATGGAGTGCCAACGGTTAAATACTGCGCTGATCAACTAAGTCATTCTGCGAATTATTTGAGTGATCTTTTGAAAAAAGAAACAGGACGTAACGCTATTGACCACATCCATTCTTTTATAATTGAAAAGGCAAAGACTATTTTGCTGAACTCACAAAACACTGTTAGCGAGATCGCATATGATTTAGGTTTTGAATACCCAAACTATTTTGGAAAACTATTCAAAAGTAAAACCGGAATGTCTCCGGCTGAATATAGGATCTTAAATTAATTATCTATGAGATAGAAAAAAAGATTTTGGGTAAAAAGTCTTCGACAGGCTCAGACTAACAATTGTCATGCCGAGCTTGTCGAGGTACGTTTGCTAAATAAAATATCCCCTATTCCATTATCACTTCGTTCAACAATTTTTTCTTCCCTATTAATTAGCATTTCCATATAAAAATCCCGAATTTTACACGGTCTTTTTCAAAACAAAATTGTGAGGTTAATTTGGGTTTAGTAGTAGTTGGTTCTATCGCGCTTGATTACATTGAGACACCATTCGATAAACTAGGAGATGCACTTGGCGGTTCAACAACTTTTATTTCTTTAGCTGCTAGCTATTTCACCCCAAATGTTCAAATTGTCGGTATCGTTGGAGATGATTTAAGTGAAGAACACGTAAAAATGTTGGAAGATCACAATATTGATTTGGAAGGACTCGAAATTGTAAAAGGTGGTAAAACTTTCCGTTATGGTTGTAGATATCAATTCGATTTAAATGTACGTGATAGTCTTTATACTGAACTCAACATTTTTGAGAAATTTAATCCTGTTTTATCGGAAAGACAAAAAAAATCCAGTTTCGCTGTACTTGGAAATATTGATCCCGATTTACAACTTTGCGTTTTAGACCAACTTGAAAACCCAAGATTTGTTGTTGCAGATACAATGAATTTCTGGATGGAAAGAAAACTAAACGAACTTCACGAAGTTTTGAAAAGAGTAAACTTGCTTGTGATAAATGATTCCGAAGCAAGACAGCTTTCAAACGAACACAACTTATTTAAAGCCGCGAATAAAATTCGGGGAATGGGTCCCGAATACTTAATAATTAAAAAAGGAGAGCATGGGGCCTTACTATTTGGTGATGAAATAATATTCTCGGCTCCGGCGTATCCTTTAGAAGATATATTTGACCCGACCGGCGCTGGCGACGCTTTTGCCGGAGGTTTAACAAGCTACTTGCATGATACAATGGATTTAAGTTTTGAAAACTTGAAAAGAGCAGTTGTTTACGGCAGCACAATGGCTTCATTTTGTGTTGAAAAATTCAGCACGAAAGGGATCGAAGGATTGAACAAATTGCAAATACACGATAGATTTTTAGAGTTTAGAGAATTATCAAAATTTACTGACCATGAGTAATTTTAAATGTATAGAGTTTGTTGATGACAAACTTAAACTTATCGATCAGACAAAACTTCCTTTGGTTGAAGAGTATATTTTATCGGATGATCTTGAAAGAATCGCTTTAGCAATTGAAAGACTTGAAGTACGGGGTGCTCCTGCAATCGGGGTTTCCGCGGCTTACGCTTTAGCTCTTTCATTTAAATTCATCAAAGATGATTATGAAAATGAGTTTCAAAAAAAGTATGACCGCTTAACTTCCACACGTCCGACTGCGGTAAATCTCTTTTGGGCTTTAGACGAAATGAAGTCAAAGTTTGAAAACCTAACTGATTACACGAATGTCTATGGTGAGCTTCTAAAAAAAGCTAAAGAAATTCATAATGATGATGTTGAAAAATGTGATGGAATAGCGAAGAACGGTTTAGAAATCTTCACCAAAAGATCTACTGTGCTTACTCATTGCAATACGGGCCAACTTGCTACCGGTGGAGGAGGTACAGCGTTTTACGTAATCCAGAGAGCTTTTGAAAATGATCTGGTCGAATTTGTTTATGCAGATGAAACTCGACCATTACTGCAAGGCTCACGTTTAACTGCCTTTGAATTAGAGAAAGCCGGAATCCTATTTAAGATAAATACGGATTCAACTGCGGCAATGCTGATGCAGCAAGGAAAGATTGATTTAGTTATAACAGGTGCTGATAGAGTTGCTGCAAATGGTGATTCGGCTAATAAAATTGGTACTTATAATTTAGCTGTGTTGTGCAAGTATCACAGAATTCCTTTTTACATTGCTGCACCAACTTCGACAATTGATAAAAATTGTCCTGACGGTTCACAAATAAAGATTGAAGAAAGAAGCAAAGACGAGATTATAAAAATTAAAGATGTGCAGATTTCGAAACGCGAATACGATGTTTATTCCCCTGCATTTGATGTAACACCGAATGAGTTAATTGCCGGCATTATTACGGAAGAGAAATTACATAAACCTCCGTATAATTTTTAATGGCAGATATTCAAAAAACAAAAGCGATAGTATTAAAAAAATTAGATTACGGTGATACGAGTAAAATCGCGACACTCTATTCCGACAACTTCGGAAAAATATCATGCATTGTAAAAGGGGCGCGCTCTCCCAAATCAAAAATTGGTAAAATTATTGACCCGCTTAATCACGTTGAAGTTGTATTCTACAAAAAAGAAAACCGTGATGTTCAACTTCTTTCGCAAGCAAACTTAGTATCAAATTTCACAAACATCAAAGAAGATTTGGATAAATTAAAATATGCAACGGCTGTTGTTGAGTTGATCAATTCCATTTTTCAAGAAGAATATAAAAATGAACTAATCTACAAGGGAACTGTTAAGATATTAGAACTTATTGATTCTGGCGAAGATCAACCGATTCTATATTTTACAAAATATTTTTTGTTTTTTTTGAAAGAAATCGGATATGAAATTCAGACTTCAAATTGTTCAAGATGCTCAAAGGATATTGAAGAATTCGACCTGTCTTTTAATTTTGAAACTGGAATTATTTGTGAAGAATGTTCCCACGAAACTATAAATTCAGTCAAATTAAGTACGGAACTTTTTAAAATAATTTTATGTCTAAGCCAAAGAAATAAGTCGATAACATATACTAATAAAGATTTGAATTCAATATTATTTTTGCTGGAAAAATATTTAACTTATCATATCCCGGAATTTAGCGGATTAAAATCTTTGCATATGTTTTAGATTAAGATTAAAAATGGAGACAAATATGAAATCGAAAAAAATCGTTGGTTCAGTAACACTAGTACTTTTCGGAATAATCTTCGGCGTTGTATTAGTAACTGGTTTTGGTTGGGTTAGCCCAACATCGGCAAGTGTACAGATTGGAGCAAGTGAACCCCCGGTAAAAGAAATAAATGCAGATGCTAATGCTTTTAATAATGCCTTTGTAGAAGTTTCTGAAAAAGTTACACCATCAATTGTAAGCATTAGAGTTGTAAGCGAAGTAAAATCAAATCCACACGATAACTTTAAGTTTTTCTTCCCGTTTAGAGATGATATCCCTAAAGAACAGCAAGGTGGCGGAAGCGGAGTAATTATTTCACAAGATGGATATATTTTAACAAATAATCATGTTGTTAAAGATGCTAAAATGGTTGAAGTTGGTTTACATGATAAAAGGCTTGTTGATGCAACTGTTGTTGGTACAGACCCGCTTACAGATTTAGCTGTAATTAAAATTGATGCGGAAGATTTGCAAGTATCCTACTTGGGTGATTCGGATAAACTAAAAGTAGGTGAATGGGTAATGGCAATCGGTAATCCTTTATCGCTTGCATCAACCGTAACTGCTGGTATTGTAAGTGCAATTGGCAGAAATATAAATATTATTCGTGACAGCTACGGTGTTGAAGATTTTATTCAAACTGATGCAGCAATTAACCCGGGTAACAGTGGCGGTGCACTGGTTAATTTAAGAGGTGAAGTAATCGGAATTAACACTGCAATTGCTACTGATGGAATGTCAAACGGATTTATCGGGTACGGATTTGCTATCCCGATTAATCTTGCAAAATCAGTTGCAGAAGACTTAATCGAAAATGGTAAAGTAAGCCGCGGATATATCGGAGTTAGTATTTCAATGGTTGATGCAGCTACGGCAAGGGCTTTGGGTATGGATAAACCAAAAGGTGTTATGATTCAAAGTTTGGTTGAAGACGGTGCTGCTGCCAAAGAAGATATCAAAGAAGGCGACATTATTTTAGAAGTTGATGGTTTTGAAGTTAATGCCCCAAACGAACTGCAAAGTTATATCGCAAGAAAAAGAGCTGGCCAAACTGTTAATGTTACTTTATTCAGAGATGGTGACGAAATAGAGCGTAATGTGACTCTTAAAGGCAGAGATGATGATGACGATGCTAAGCCGGTAGCAAAACGTGAAAAAGATGTTGATGAAGAAAAAGAACCTGTCGAATTGACAATTGATGACCTTGGCATGACAATTAAAAATCTAACTTCACAAGATTATGAAACATTTGATATTGAAGAAGGAATAAAAATTACAGATGTTAAAAGATACGGTAGAGCCTTTAACCAAAACTTGTTTAGAAATTCTGTGATTCTTGAAGTTGACAGAAAACCAATTGATTCGGTTACTGAGTTCGAAGAAATTACTGAAGCGAAAAAAGGCGAGGCTATTTTATTAAAAGTAAAAGATGCTCAAGGTAACACAAGGTTCGTTGGTATTGAAATTCCTGACTAATATTTTTTACATAGTTTTCTAAAAAAGGCGTCTTCTTTTAAGACGCTTTTTTTATATTTGCACTTAAAATTCAAGGAAGTTATGATTCG
>JANQIV010000056.1 GCA_028282005.1 Melioribacteraceae bacterium
CCAACTGCTACGATTATTGTAAACGAAGACGCTTTTGATGCAAAAAACTTGAACATGGCTGGATGGGAAAATAATCCTTTAGAGGACGATACATTAGCCGGCTTCAAAGTTTTTAAGGTGCCGATTTCAACATTAACTCAAAACGTATTAAAAGATAGTTCATTATCAATCAAAGAAGTTTTAAGATGTAAAAACTTCTTTGCACTTGGAATGATGTATTGGTTATACAACAGACCGATTCAACCAACGATTGAATGGATTGAAAGTAAATTTAAAAAGAGACCGGAAATAGTTGAAGCTAACAAAGCTGTCTTGAAAGCCGGTTATTATTTTGGTGAGCAGACTGAAATCTTTACAACAAGATATCAGGTTAAACCTGCTGACTTGCCAAAAGGAACTTACAGAAGTATCTCAGGAAACGAAGCTACTGCATTAGGTTTGGTTGCAGCAGCAAAGTTAAGTGATCTCCCATTATTCTTGGGAACATACCCAATTACCCCTGCTTCTGATGTTCTACACTATTTAAGTAAATACAAAAACTATAATGTAAAGACATTCCAGGCTGAAGATGAGATCGCTGGTATCGCTTCTGCAATTGGTGCTGCTTTTGGTGGTTCGTTGGCTGCTACTTCAACAAGTGGCCCTGGTATGGCATTAAAGTCAGAAGCCCTTGGTTTGGCTGTTATGACTGAACTGCCGCTTGTAATTGTCAACGTTCAAAGAGGTGGTCCTTCAACAGGATTGCCAACAAAAACTGAACAATCAGATTTATTCCAAGCAATTTGGGGAAGAAATGGCGAAGCACCTATTCCTGTTATTGCTGCTGCAACACCAAGTGATTGTTTTGATTTATCAATTGAAGCAAGCAGACTTGCACTAAAGTATATGACTCCGGTTATTCTTCTTACAGATGGTTATATAGCAAACGGAGCAGAGCCTTGGAAACTTCCTGAAGTTGATAAGCTTCCAAAAATGGGGGTAAAATTCCATACTGAAACTGAAAACTTCGAACCATTCGGAAGAAACGAATTTGGTGCTAGGCCTTGGGTTAAACCTGGAACACCTGGTTTGGAACACAGAATTGGTGGACTTGAAAAAGCGAATAAAACTGGTAACGTTAGTTACGATCCCGATAACCACGACTTGATGTGTAATTTGAGAGCAGATAAAGTTAAGAATATCGAAAACGATATTCCTGATTTAACAGTTCGCGGTGAACAAGAAGGTGACTTACTTGTATTAGGATGGGGTGGTACTTACGGTGCTATCACAGAAGCTATTGATAAAGCTTGGGCTGAAGGATTAAAAGTATCTCAAGCACACTTGAAATATTTGAATCCGTTACCTAAGAATACTCAAGAAGTGTTAAGCAAGTTTAAGAACATTCTTATTCCTGAAATTAACTTAGGCCAATTAGCAACACTTATCAAAAGTGAATATTTAATTCCCGTTATTAAGTTTAACAAAATGAGAGGATTACCATTCAAATCTTATGACATAAAAAATAAGATTTCTGAAATCCTTGGAGGCGGAAATGGCAGATAATATGGAAACACATGAAATAAAATATAAAGCGAAAGATTTCGCGTCTGACCAGGACGTTAGATGGTGTCCTGGCTGTGGTGACTATTCAATCCTTGCACAAGTTCAGAGATCATTCCCTGACATTGGCAGAAAGAAAGAAGATATCGTTTGGGTATCAGGTATTGGCTGCTCAAGCCGTTTCCCTTATTACATGAGCACATACGGATTCCACGGTATTCATGGTAGAGCTCCTGCAATTGCATCCGGATTAAAAGCTGCAAGACCTGAATTATCAGTTTGGGTTGCTACGGGTGACGGTGACTTGATGAGTATTGGTGGAAACCATTTTATCCACTCAGCAAGAAAAAACATTGATCTAAAAGTGATGATGTTCAACAATAGAATTTACGGATTAACAAAAGGGCAGTATTCACCAACTTCTGAAAAAGGAAAAGTTACAAGAAGTACTCCTTTCGGCAGTGTTGATTATCCTTTTAATCCTCCGTCATTAGCTCTTGGCGCAGAAGCATCTTTTGTTGCAAGAACAATTGACAGAGATCCAAAGCACATGCAGAAAATAATTAAAAGAGCTGCTGAACATAAAGGTTTCGCTTTTATTGAAGTTTATCAAAACTGTAATATCTTTAACGATGGTGCTTTTGAAACATTGACTGACAAAGCAACTAAAGAAGATACTGTTTTAGTTTTAGAAGACGGTCAACCAATGATCTTCGGAAAGAACAAAGACAAAGGTATTATTCTTGACGACTTTAATCCGAAAGCAGTTGATATCAGCAATGGTAAATATTCTGTAAATGATTTGATGGTTCATAATGAAAAAGATGAAAGCCCGATCAAAGCTTTCATTTTAGCGCACATGACTGATAGAGATGATTTACCGACTCCAATTGGTGTATTAAGACAAGAAATAAAGCCAACTGCTGATGAAGGTATTCAACATCAGGTAGATCACGTCACTGAACAAAAAGGTGAAGGTGATCTAAAAAGCTTACTCTATTCAGGCAATACTTGGGAAGTGTAAGTTAGTAGAAAGTAGCAAGTATAAAGTAACAAGATAAATTATAGCATTAATAAGATGCCGGGAACACTTCCCGGCATTTTTATTTAATGATCAAACAAGTAAGAAATTGCTAAGTTTAAATTCTTTATAAACTTTTAAAATTTTTTTCTTTATGAACTCACAAATTCCTTTTTTTAATTAAGTTTTTTTTAGCAAATTAGCCCCTTCATTAATTTTAAGATACTATGTTAGATTTTACGAAACTAAAAAATATTATAGATAACAATAACTCGTTTTTAATTACAAGTCATGTCAACCCTGATGCAGATGCAATTGGTTCTGAAATTGCTCTCTATAACGTTATAAAAAAACTGGGCAAAGAAGCTTACATTATTAATCACAGTCCAACGCCTTATAATATGGCTTTCCTTGATAGAGAGAATGTTATTAGACACTTTAACGAAGAGATTCATGATGATTTAATTTACAGCTGCGATGTTTTGATACTGCTCGATCTTAATCAGCTAAATAGAATTAGAAACATGAGTAAATATTTTAGGCAGGAAGATAAAGTTGTTGTCTGTATTGATCATCACGAAGATCCGGAAGATTTTACAGAGAATTTATTTCTCGAAACTTCGTATTCTTCGACCGGGGAGATGATTTATGATTTTATCCAACAAACAAAAATAGTCGAATTGGACTTAAGTATTGCTGAACCAATTTACGCTGCGATTATGACTGACACCGGCTCTTTCCGTTTTGAGAGAACAACTCCCAATACGCATAAAGCAGCGGCACGTTTGCTTGATTGTGGTGTTGACCCAAAGCATGTTTACATGTCTATTTTCGACGACAATAAATTTGAAAGATTAAGGCTGATGGGGTTTGCAATTTCATCAGTAAAACTTCATGCGGATGGACAAATCTGTTACATGACGATCACCCAAAAAATGCTTGAGGAATCCGGAGCTGCGGAAAACGAAGTTGAAGGATTTGTTAATTTTTGTTTGATTGTAAAAGGTGTGAAAATCGGCTTACTATTTTATGAATTAAAAAATGGTATTAAAATTAGCTTTCGCTCTAAAGTTGATATTCCGATAAACAAGTTAGCTGCTGAGTTTGGCGGCGGTGGACATTACCATGCAGCAGGTGCAAGAATTTATGAAGTTGAAGTAAATGAATATGTCGAAAAAGTATTAAAGGCTGCTGAAAGGTATTTATAGAGAGTTTGTAAAGTTATAAAGTAAAAAGTTCATCAAGTTGTAAATATTCTGAATACTATATTTTCAACCAATCTTCCCGTCTTTCATTTCCAAAACTTTGTCTGCTAGTTTTACCAGTTCCGCATTGTGAGTAACAATCAGCATAGTAATTTTTAATTTTTCTTTTAATTCCTCAAAAAGTTCGTGAATTGAAGAAGACGTTTTTGAATCAAGGTTGCCTGTCGGTTCATCTGCAAAAAGGATTTGTGGTTCATTAATTAATGCTCTTGCAATTGCAACTCTTTGGGCTTCACCTCCTGATAACTCGGCTGGTTTGTGGTCAGTTCTTTCTTTTAGTCCAACTAGCTTAAGTAATTCTTCTCCTTTTTGAAAAGCCTGTTTTTGATTTGCGCCATTAATCATTTTCGGTATAGCTACATTTTCGATTGCTGTAAATTCCGGCAGTAAGTGATGAAATTGAAAAACAACTCCAAAGTTATTATTTCTAAATTCAGATAATTTTTTATCGTCATATTCGTATACATTCTCATCTTTAAACTTTACTATTCCGCTGTCGGGGAAATCGAGTCCGGCAAGAATATGCAGCAATGTGCTTTTCCCTGCGCCCGATGCACCAACAATCATTGTGGATTTATTTGATTCAATTTTTATTGATAAATCATTTAGCACTTCCACTTTTTTTGATTTCGATTTTGAAAATGATTTAAATAAATTCTCCGCAGTGATGATGTAACTCATAAAATTTATTCCCACTTTATAGCTTCAACTATGTTTTGTTTTGCTGCTTTGGACGCCGGATAAAGTCCTGCTAAAAATGAGAGCAGCATTGACATTCCACATATTGCAATTAAATCTGTAAACCTAATTTCAACAGGCATTGAATTAATTATGTACTTTGTTGGATCAAGAGGGTAAAGGTTGTATTCAATCTGCAACCAGCATATTGTCAATCCGGCAAATAGTCCAATTGATGTCCCGATTACTCCGACCAAAATCCCCTCGAACATAAAAACCCTTTTTATCGATTTACTTGTAAGACCAATTGAACGTAAAATGCCGATATCTTTTTTCTTTTCAATTACCGTCATGGATAGAGAACCGAGTATGTTGAAAGCTGCTACAATTATTATCAAACACAAAATAATATATGCTGCCCATCTCTCGATCAGCATTACTGTGTAAAGATCTTTATGTAAATCAAACCAACTCTCGATTTTAAATCCATTCCCAAGAAAGAATTCTAATTCATTTTTAATTTGATTAGTGTTATCAATATCTTTTAATCTAATATCGTAACCGGAAATCTGATTTCTTAAACCTAATAATATTTGAGAGGAAGCTAGAGATGTAAAAACTTGTTTGTTATCGTAATTTTTATTGTTAGTCTCAAATACTCCGGTCACTTCAAATCTCAAACTACGGGGAAGTGAAAAATTAAAGATCGATTGTTCTATATTTCTGAAGGATGTTGCTGTAATTGTATCCCCAATTCTTGCAGAAAGTCTCAGAGCAGTTGGGAATCCTAAAATGATTTTATGAACATTAGAATCACTTGTTAAATCAAACTTTCCTGAAGTGATTTTATTTTGCAATCCCCAATCCAAACTGTCTTTTATTTCCATCCCTTTTATTTTCTGTACTTCGTACGTTTTCCCATTTAACAAAATTACTTGTCCTTCAAGAAAAGAATTCAATGATTTGATCTCTTGGTTTTCAGTAATTTTGTTATAAAGTGAATCTGTAATCTGTCCGGATTCATAACTCGAAATTCTCAGATGCGGATCAAAGCTTATCAATAAAGAGGAAACCAAAGAACCAAATCCGTTAAATACTGATAAAACAACTATTAGAGCAGCAACTCCCAATGTAATTCCAATAGTCGAAATGATCGATATAATCGAAATGAAATTAATCTTGTGTTTCGATTTTAAATATCTTTTTGCAATAAACAATTCAATCATTATTCAAACCTTATCGCTGAGATAATTTTTGTATTTCCGGCAATTCTACTTGGGATATATGCAGCCAATACACTTAGAATTATAGTAGCCAATGATACAATTAAATAGTTCATCAAATCTATTTCAATTGGAACACTGGAAATAAAATACACCGATGATGGCAGTGAAATAATATTAAACTCATTTTGAAGAATGCTGAACAAAATAGAAATCGAATTTCCAATAAAAATTCCAATTACAGATAAATACAACCCTTGTAAGGTGAAGATTGTAGAGATAGTTTTTTTGTTTGCACCCAGACTTTTCAAAATTCCAATTGACTCTGTTTTTTCAAGTACTATCATCAAAAGCATACCAATAATATTGAAAACTGCAACTATGATTATAAATCCCAGTACGATTGGGATTGGTTCTTTTTGCAGATCAATCCAAGTAAAAATATTTTGATGAACTTTGAAAATTGACAGAACATAATGAGGATATCTCAAATTTTCTTGCAATACAGTTTCAATACTATCAATTTTTGAGATGTCCTTTAATTTAATATTGTACCCTGAAATATCTACCCCGATGTCAAAAAAACTTTGTGAAGTCTTTAAATCAATGTACACTTTTAGATCATCATATTGAGCCATTCCACTTTCGTAAATTCCAGTTACTATAAATTGTTCAATTGCAGGTGGATTTACAAAAGAAGGTAGTTTGTCATTTTTAAACGCTAGCAGATTTATTTTATCACCGATTCCAATCTGGATTTTATCCGCTAGTTTTTTCCCAATTACAATTCCAGGCATACTTGAATTTGATTGAAAATTAAACTCGCCTTCAGTCATATATTCTTTGATATTTGAATTATCGAGTGATGGCGCCGTCCCAATTACCTGAATTCCTTCAGAAAATTGTTTTGTTTTTATAATTGCAAATTTTGAGACAAAAGGGGTGATCGATTGATAATTATTCTGAATTAAATTTTTAATCTTAGGCATTTCTGTTTCGTAACTAGGAAGATTGAGATTTCTAAAAGCTGAGATTTTTATATGCGCATTTAAGTCGACAATTTTTTGCTGAACAGTCTTTTCAAATCCGTCAAGCACAGTTAGAGAAATATTCAAAACAATAACGCCAAGCGCGATTCCTAATATTGCAATTAAAGAGACGAGAGATATAAATTTTGAATCCCTTTTTGACTTCAGATATTTTCTTAAAATAAATAGTGAAAAGCGCATAAGTAATGATAAAAGTTAAAATCAAAGTAATAAAAAAGTAAATCAGAATTAACAAAAAGATAAAAATAAATTGACTTTTGGAAATCAAAATAATATTTTTATCAGTCTATTTCGAAAGTACTTTGTACATTGAAATTTTGAAAAAATCGGGGCGTAGCGTAGTCCGGTTAGCGCGCCTGCTTTGGGAGCAGGAGGTCGCAGGTTCGAATCCTGCCGCCCCGACATTTGGAAATTCTAAATCCTAAATAACAAATACTAACTAATGTATTTGAATGTTCCATCTTATTTAGTTTTTGGAATTTGTTTTTTAGAGCTTGTGTTTCTGCGCCAGTAGCACAGCTGGATAGAGCAACGGACTTCTAATCCGTAGGTCAGAGGTTCGAATCCTCTCTGGCGTGCAAAATGCTGGCCCCATCGTCTAATGGTTAGGACCTCGCCCTTTCACGGCGGTAATAGGGGTTCGAATCCCCTTGGGGTCACA
>JANQIV010000080.1 GCA_028282005.1 Melioribacteraceae bacterium
AATTTGACAGAAATTGGTGTTCCTCCGAAACTCCATCCACCTATTAATAAGTTCTCTGCTTCAGGTACATCGCCGATGTATTCGCCAAGCGCTTCTGAAAAGTCTCCGATCGTATAATCCCTTTCTGCTGAAGATGGGAGAACAAAAAAGACATTAATTGTTCCGCCATTCATCCATGATGTAAAATTCTTAATCGGATTGATTCTGTTCAATTCTGGGTTTTCCCATTCTTTGCCAAAAGCTAAAGCCTTATTTATTATTTTATCTCGAATTCCGTCCGCAACTTCAGCAGAGATACCAGCCGGCACCTCTATTTGGATTCTCGCATATGGTGGTTCAATTTCCGGGAAGAATTGCGCTTTAACGTGCTGTCCTTGAAACAAACCAGCAATTAAAAGTATTGTTGCCAAAACAACTGCTGACACAGCCCATCTATTGACCAAACAATATCTAAGAATCTTTCCATAAAACTTATGAGTTACCCATTTAATTCCTTTGTTAATTGATTCTTTAATTCGAGTGAACACATTTTCATTTCTAGCTTCAATTGAAAGAGCCTTTGAATGAGAAATGTGAGCGGGTAGAATTATCAACGCCTCAATTAATGAAAATAGTAAAGAGAATATTACAATAGCAGCAATTTGCCAAACGTATTTACCGAGCATTCCGTAGAAAAAGAAATATGGAACGAATGCTACGATTGTTGTAATGATTGAAATTGTGACCGGTTTTATAACTTCAAGTGTTCCATCTATCGCGGCTTGGATCGGTTTCTTGCCATACTTTTCATATTGGGTGTAAATACTTTCGCCGATAATGATACCATCGTCAACAAGAATACCGATTACCATAATCATCCCGAAAAGACTCATTTGGTTGATGGTGATATCGAATGCCCACATGACGAAAAACATTCCTAAGAATGAAATTGGAATTCCGAGTGCTACCCAAAATGATAAACGGGTGTTAAGGAAGATCCCTAAAATAACTACAACTAGCAGCAAGCCGATAAGGCCATTTCTAGAAAGTAAATCTATTCTTTCTTCTAACTCATCAACTTCTCTAATGAAAGTATTAAATGTAACAAGTCCGGCATATTTTTCTTCGAATTTTTGTGCTATCTCTGTGGTTATTTTGTCTATCTCAAGAACATCTTCATTATTGTTATACATGACATTGAAACCAACTGAGCGCCTTCCATTGTATTCAGAATAAAATCTATTTTCCGGCCATTGTTCTTCAACAGTACAAATATCAATCAATCTAATTTTCTGGCCATCAATAGAGGAAACAACTTCGATTCCTTCAAGATCAATCGCCTGATATTTTTTATTATAAGATCTTATTAATATCTCCTCTTTATCTGTTAACACAGAACCCGAAGAAATATTTAGATTTGAATTTGCAATAGCTTGTGAAATATCATTAATAGTTAATTTGTAGCGCCTCAAGTCAGCTGGAGAAACTTCAATAGAAAATTCTCGTTCAGGTAATCCCCAAATTCTGAAATTTGAAATTTTGTTTGTTCTTAATAGTTCATCTCTAAATTCTTCAACAATTTTCTTTAAGGTGAACAAATCTTCCGGGCCGTAAATGCTAAGCATAATAGCACGGTTCCACTGTGTTGATTGATATACTATTGGTTTCTCTGCATCAGTGGGATAGGAGTTAATAGAGTTAACAGCATTTTTAATATTTTGAATTGCTTTATTCATATCGTAATCAGGCGCTATTTCAACATCAACAGTACCAAAATTATCTTGCGATCTCGAAGTAACTTTTTCAATTCCTTCAAGTCCTCTCAAAGCTTCTTCAATTTTTATGACAATGCCTTCTTCAACTTCAATTGCAGATGCACCTGGGTACGGCACATCTATTTCAACATTTTCTATTTCAAGTTTTGGATCTAATCTTTTATTTAAATTGAATAAAGCAAATATTCCTGCCAGACAGATAACAAGCATTATCCAATTCGTAATTACCGAATGTTTTATAAAATAATTTACCATGTTTCGTAACATTTAAATTCCTCTGATATTAATTGTTATCTGCTAATTTCTTTTCTTCGTCTTCTTCAACATTTTGTTCATTGCCATTTTCATCAACAGCTATGTCATTAGTTGATCTAATTTCCATACCAATTAGAGGTTTTTGCAGAATTGTTGTAACAATTTCAGTGTTTTCAGGAATTGTATTTTGTATCAATGCAATGTCACCCTGAAGTGCTATAATTTCTACTTTTTTCTTATTTAGTTTTCCATCTTCAATCGTAAAAACATAATTATCGTTATCCACAACATATCTTGGTACTTGTGCAACATCACTTAGTTTTTTGCCTTCAATAGAAACATGAACATAGTTGCCTGATAAATAATACGGATTATGATTTGAGTTATCTAAAACAACATAAACGTTTAGTGTTTGAGAATTTCTATTTAGATTTGATTCTTTTCTTAGAATTCTTCCATACAAATACGAATCAGTTTTTTCAGACCATACTTTTGCTTTAGGAGGATTTCTAAAATCTATCATGTTGTATTCTTCCACTAGTAAAGGAACTGAAACCTCAAGATTTTTAACATCTTCAAGCATGAACAATTCTTTACCTGTTGAAACAAATGCACCCTTTATTACCTTACCATTACCAATATATCCGTCAAATGGTGCTTTGATTGTATGTTTAGAAAGAAATATTTCTTGGTTCTTTACATTATAATATTTTGTAAAAATACCTTTTGAACTGATTCTGATTTTTTCTTGTGAATTTGTAATTTCAGGAAGTTCGGGAATTTCTTCATCAATATTTATTGTGTTAAAGTAATCAACCCATTTCTTATAAATTGTTAGATTTTCAATTTTGAGTTCGGGTAGTACTGCAGCGATAGAATTTAGGAAATCAGATCTCAAGGAGTATAAATTATTTTCTGCTTCCCTTGAGTCAATCGATAAAATCAATTCATCCTTTTTAACATAAGTACCGTTTTTCAAATCACTTTTGGCAAAAGTAACCTGCCCTGAAGCTTCCGCGACAATTGTCAGAGCTCTTTGTGATTCTATAGTACCATTACCTTCAATATTAATCCGGATATCTTCATAATTTACTGTGCTAGTTTCAACTGTTCGAATTTCAGGTTTCACATCCCTTTTGTTACTTTTCTTTTCAGCAGATCCAAGACCAACCATTCCCAACACACCAATAACAATAATCCCAAGCACTCCGCCAATTTTAATAAGTATTCCTTTTTTGTCAGCCATTTTTTCCCCAATGTAATTCAGTTTGTATACGAGTTTGACGGGTAAAGTTGAATAAAAGTTACACTTCACATAGTATTAATATTTTTTTAATTCTTCTAATATTGACAAAAAAAAGCACATTTCATATATTAGCACTCGTTAAATTTGAGTGCTAATAACAAACTAAAATAAACGGAGGAAACAATGGCAGATTTCAAAATCAAACCTTTGGCAGACAGAGTAATTGTTAAGCCAAAAGAAGCTGAAGAAAAAACTGCTGGCGGTATCATTTTACCTGACACTGCAAAAGAAAAACCAATTGAAGGTACAATCATTGCAGTTGGCCCGGGAAAATATGAAGATGGTAAATTAGTTGAACTTACTGTAAAAGTTGGCGACACAGTTCTTTACGGAAAATACGGTGGAACAGAAATCAGTGTTGAAGGCGGCGAATACCTTATCATGAGAGAAAATGACATTTACGGAATCGTTCAATAAAAAAGTTTATAAATAAAAAACGGAGAAATAAATAATGGCTTCAAAATTAATTGAATTTGGTGGTGATGCCAGAAGCGGACTGAAAGTTGGCGTTGATAAATTAGCTAATGCTGTAAAAGTAACTTTAGGCCCTAAAGGCAGAAACGTAATCTTAGATAAAAAATTTGGTGCTCCAACTGTAACTAAAGATGGTGTATCTGTTGCAAAAGAAATTGAATTAGAAGACCAAGTTGAAAACATGGGTGCTCAAATGGTTAAAGAAGTTGCTTCCAAAACTAGTGATGTTGCTGGTGACGGTACAACTACAGCAACTGTTTTAGCTCAAGCTATTTTCACGGAAGGTTTAAAAAACGTAACAGCTGGTGCTAATCCAATGGACTTAAAAAGAGGTATCGACAAAGCTGTTGGCAAAGTTGTTGAAAGCTTAAAGTCAGTTAGTAAAGAAGTTGAAGGTAGAGAAGAAATAGCTCAAGTTGGTGCTATCTCAGCTAACAACGACAAATCAATTGGTGATTTAATTGCTGATGCAATGGAAAAAGTTGGGAAAGATGGTGTTATCACAGTTGAAGAAGCAAAAGGAATGGACACAGAATTGGATATCGTTGAAGGTATGCAGTTTGATCGTGGTTATTTATCCCCTTACTTTGTGACTGATTCAGAAGCAATGGAAGCAGTCTTAGAAGATCCTTACATTTTAATTCACGACAAAAAAATCTCAGCAATGAAAGACTTATTACCGGTACTTGAAAAAGTTGCTCAAGCAGGTAAAGGTTTAATCATCATCTCTGAAGATTTAGAAGGTGAAGCTTTAGCTACTTTGGTAGTTAACAAATTAAGAGGTACATTAAAAGTTGCTGCCGTTAAAGCTCCTGGCTTTGGTGACAGAAGAAAGCAAATGTTGGAAGATATCGCAATCTTAACTGGTGGGACGGTAATCAGTGAAGAAAGAGGATACAAATTAGAAAATGCAACTGTTGCTTATTTAGGTACAGCTAAAAAAGTTGTTATCGATAAAGACAATACAACTGTAGTTGAAGGTGCTGGAAAAGCTGAAGATATCAAGAAAAGAATCAACGAAATCAAATCTCAAATCGAAAAAACTACTTCTGATTACGATAGAGAAAAATTGCAAGAAAGATTGGCTAAATTAAGTGGTGGTGTTGCTGTGTTGAAAATTGGTGCTGCAACTGAAATCGAAATGAAAGAAAAGAAAGCTAGAGTTGAAGATGCACTACATGCTACAAGAGCTGCTGTTGAAGAAGGTATTGTAACTGGTGGTGGTGTTGCTTTAATTAGAGCTATCAACGCTTTGGAAGGTTTTGAAGGCGAAAACTTAGATCAAACAACCGGTATCAATATAATCAAAAAAGCGTTAGCTGAACCATTAAAGCAAATTGTAAACAATGCCGGTTTAGAAGGTGCTGTTGTATTGAATAAAGTTCTTGAAGGTAGTGAAGATTTCGGTTTCAACGCTGCAACTGAAGAATATGAAAACTTAATTAAAGCTGGTGTTATTGACCCAACCAAAGTAACAAGAACAGCTTTAGAAAACGCTGCTTCAGTTTCTTCATTATTGATCACTACAGAAGCTGTAGTTTACGAAAAACAAGAAGATGAAAAAGGCCCAGCTATGCCGGACATGAGCGGCATGGGCGGCGGAATGCCAGGAATGATGTAATCTCTTTTTAGATTATTAGATATAAGAAAGGCGGTGAATTCACCGCCTTTCTTAATTCTGCAATTTTGTTAAATTCGCCTTCGAAAACCTTGCCCCAGAACCTCATGGACATTTGTAACAATAATAAATGCGTCGGGATCTATTTCTTTTACCTTCTCTTGCAAAACACCTAATTCTTTCAAAGTAACAACTGTTATTATTACTTCCCTATTAACATTCCTATACAATCCATGCGAATTAATTGCCGTGACTCCCCTACTTAAATCATTCATTATTACTTCAGAAATTTGCTTGTACTTATCTGAAATAATGTAAGCCATACGAGCGTAATCAAAACCGTCTATAATAACGTCAATTAGTTTTGAAGAAATAAACAGTAAAAACAATGCATAAAGTGTTAGTGAAAAAGCTGGCCTGTCAACAGCTAAATCTTTGAATTGAATGATGAAACCGGCAAGAGCAATAACAAAAAAATCTGTGAACATAATTGCCTGACCCGGTTTAACACCGTAGCGCTTTTGCATAATTGCAGCGACAATATCAGACCCTGCTGTTGAGCCTTTAAATTTGAAAATTATTCCCAATCCCAAACCAAGCAGAACTGCACCAATTAAAACTAGAAAAAGAAAATCATTTTGATGAAGATCAACTATTGCTTGGGTCTCTTGTAATTTAATAAATTTTAAGCCGGGAATTTCACCTCTAAATAAATCGATAAACAAAGAGTTTGTAGAAAAACCAATAAATGTTCTCCAGCCAAATCTCGAACCGAGTTCTTTTACGCCCCATAAATAAAGGGGTACGTTCAAAATCCAGATTGATAAACCAACCGGAATAGAGTTATTTGATAAATAGTGTACCGACATTGCCAAACCACTAACTCCGCCCGGCACAACTTTCGCGTCAACTAAAAAAACACCAATGCCTAACGCCATTATCATTGAACCAATTACAATGGCTATGTAATCCACAATGGGTGATTTTTTATTAATTATTTCGACCATAGAATCCTCATATTTTCATAAAAAATAAGCTTCAAAAATATCTAGATTTTATAATCGAACAAAGTGAAATTTTAGTTAAGTAGGAGAAATTTATTCTTTTTAGAAAAGTTGTTTTTTGAAATAATCTAATGTTAATTTTAGGCCTTCAGTTCTGTCTACTTTTGGCTCCCAATTTAATACACGTTTGGCTTTTTCAATATTGGGCTGCCTAACTTTTGGATCATCCTGAGGTAAATCTTTGTAGACAATTTTACTCTTTGAACCAGTAAGTGAAATTACCTCTTCAGCAAATTGTTTTATCGTGATTTCAGAGGGATTGCCAATATTTACAGGTTCTTTTTCATCTGAAAGAAGAAGTCTAAATATCCCGTCAATCAAATCAGAAACATAGCAGAAACTTCTTGTTTGGCTTCCATCCCCAAATACTGTTACATCTTCACCTTTTAATGCTTGTGAAACGAATGCCGGAAGCGCTCTTCCATCATTCAAGCGCATTCTCGGTCCGTAAGTATTAAAAATCCTAACGATTCTTGTTTCCAAATTATGATACCTTTGATAAGCCATTGTCATAGCTTCAGCAAATCTTTTTGCTTCATCATATACACCTCGCGGACCAATAGGATTTACATTTCCCCAATAATTTTCTTTTTGAGGATGAATTTCCGGATCACCATACACTTCTGATGTAGATGCTAATAGGATTCTTGCACCTTTTTCTTTCGCCAAACCTAATGCTTTATGTGTACCTAACGAACCTACTTTTAAGGTTTGAATTGGAAGTTTTAGATAATCAATAGGGCTGGCAGGCGAAGCAAAATGGAGTATATAGTCAACTTGACCAGGCACATGAATAAAATTTGTTACGTCATGTTTAATAAATGTGAAGTTTTCATTTTTAAATAAATGTGAAATATTGTTAATATTGCCGGTAAGTAAATTATCTATACAGACTACGGAAATGTTTTCGGAAAGGAGTTTTTCGCAAAGGTGGGAGCCGAGAAACCCGGCTCCACCAGTCACTACAGCAACTTTTTTCATCATGCTAAACTTTTACTTCTTTTCTTTTTCTTTCTCGTCTTAGTTGCATCACCATTTGTTGGGTGAGAATAATAGTAGTAGTATTTGTAATAAGAACCGTAACCACTCTTCTTATAACTAAAGTTATTAAGCAATACGCCCATAAAACTTTCGTTACCCAATAATTCAACAGATTTTTGCAATAAGTCTTTTTCAGTAATATCTGCAGAAGCCACCAGAATTGAGGCATCAACTAAGCGAGATAAAATTTCAGCATCTGTTACAGCTATACATGGTGGTGAATCTATTACCACATAATCAAATTCATTAGACAGTTTAGATAATAACTCTTTCATCTGTTCCGAACTAATAATCTCAGATGGATTAGGAGGAATTGTACCGGCCGTAATATGGTAAAGATTCTCAACATCTTTTGATTTTCTGATAATACTTTCAAAACTTGTTTCACCAAAGAAATAATCTGTAAATCCAGGTATTCTTTTTTCATTAAATATTTTGTGAATTCTTGGTTTTCTCAAGTCACAGTCAAGAACAACTGTTCTTTTATTTGCTAAAGCAAAACTGCCTGCAAGGTTTGAGGATACAGTTGTTTTACCTTCTTGAGCTTTTGAAGAAGTCACTAATATTCTTTTAACTTTCTTATTGTTCCTAATAGAAAATTGAATTCTAGTTCTTAATGATCTAAATGATTCACTCGGAATTGAGTTTGGCTGATCAGCAAATATAAACTCAGAGCCTTCAACATTGATTCTAGGAATCCAGCCAACAACGTCAATTCCTTTAGCTTTAATATCTTCAGGAGTTCTAATTTTATTATTTAAGAAGTTTTTGGTAAACGCTAAACCTACTCCAACAGCCAAACCAAAAAGTAATCCAGTAATAATTATTGATTGTCTATTAGGAGCAGAAGGTTTATAAGGCAATCGGGCAGGATCAACAATAGTAACGTTACCTGGTGTTGATTGCTCATTAATAATAGCTTCTTGATATTTTTCTTCAATCAGTAGATAAAGCTTTTCATAACTTTCTTTTTCTCTTTGCAATCTTGCGAGATCAATTGTTCTTTTTGGTAATTCGTTAAACTTTCTTTCATAGGACCTTACTAATTTACCAACCTCTTGCGAATTTAAGCGCAAAGACTGTAACTTGATTGATTCTTCTAAAATTTTCTGAGTCAGATTTTTGATTTCTTGTGGAGAAGTTGCAAATAGACCAGTTTTATATGTTTCCATCTTTTCATCAACTTTTTGCTGCAACTCGTCTATTCTCTTATCAAAATCTTGAATAACACTTCTAACTGCTCTGGCTTCATTATTTGCAAGAACTAAATCTTTTTGTGTTTTTAATTCTGCAATTTTTTGCTGTAAACTTCTAATGTATGGCTCATTACTAACACTTTCAAGATAGTTATTTATATTCGGATCTTGTTCAGATAATTCCTGTCTATATTTTTCAATTCTTTGTTCTGAAATTCTAATCTCAATATTATTTGCATTCAATTGGGCTTCAAAATCACTTAATTGACCAACCAAATTCTGAGCTTGTTGATCAATTTGAATTATTCCACCTCTTTCTTGATATTGCTTGAGATTTTCTTCTGCAACTTCTAAGTCAGCTAATTTTTGAGTCCTTTGCTCATCAAGAAACTCTCTAACATTTATATGCTGTTCTCTATTTAGTAATAAGTTGAGATTTTTATATTCTTTTGCATAAATATTCGCAATAAGTTGTGCTTCATAATTTGATGGAGAACGAACTGTTACAATTAGATAGTCAACGCCTTTTTGTTGGGAAAAAAATACATTTACTCCAAGAATTGACGCAATATTTTCTTTGCTTCTTAGAGAAATCTCATTCTGATCACTATTACTACCAAATAAATTGGTTAGAAAGTAAAAATTGCTATTTGCTTCTGTCAAATTTAGAATAAGACTGTACTTATTCGGATCATCAGATAATAAGAATGTATCAACTAATGCTTCAGCTACTTTCAATCTAATAGGATAGCTTTTTAAAATTTCAATTTCATTAGCAATAAATCTATCACTTACTCCATATCCTCCTCTAAAGGCTAAGAGCGGTGACTGTAAAACACTATTATTCTGAGGGTTTGTCATCTTTAATTTAGCACTAGCAGTGTATATATCTACCTGATTATATGCTCTTATAAAGGCACCAATAAAAAATATTATTGTAACACCAATTATTAAAAGTAAATTTTCTCTAAGTACCTTTATGATCTCTTTAAAAATATCTTGTTCTTCGTGTTTACTGATATCAAAACCATTATTATTCAATTACTCTTCTCTCCTATTCTGTTAATCTAATAACTAAAAGTGCAATTCCCACACCAGTGGTTACAAAAGATAAAATAAATTGAATCCATTCAAAAGTATCTCTATTTACAGAGGAAGGAATTATAAGAATATCTTTTGCCAAAAGTTTAGGGACATATCTAACTTTTGAAGTGAGCGTATTATCTCTTACCAAATCGCTTAAATCAAACTTTAATAATATTTCTTTACCTTCACTGTCTTTTCTATAAATCCTAATATCATCCAAATCAGTGTTGTCATTTGGACCACCAGCTAATGAAATTAGTTCTTTAACATCAGTATCTATAGGTACAATATATTTTCCCGTTTGTTGGAGAGCGCCCCAAACATAAACTTCCATATTAATGGTTGTTGGATCAGAATAATCAAATAAGCCCCTACCAAACCCTGTATTTGGTCCTGATGATCCAAGTCGATAAGCATCAACCTGTGCAAAAATTATTTGACTGGAAAGTAAAAATAAAACAAGAAGTATTTTTTTCATGAACATACCATATTTATTGAATTTTAATATTATTACTAATTTTTGAGTTCGAAAAAAAGTTCCCTAATAAGCCAAGTAAAAGGCTGAATAGAATTTGAGAAAGTAAAATATAGTAAATATTATTATTTAGTAAGGAATAATAATAAATAAAATTGACAAAATATATTAAATAATAGAGAATTAACATACTTATAACGCTGACCAGAATAGCTATAATAAGATTGTAAATTAATACTGGTCTTTTTATAGAAGCATTATCTGCCCCAACTAAAGCCATTATTTTATGCCTGTTTTCTTTACCCTTATAAATCAGTGTGTTGGTAAAATAGATTAAATAAACTGAAAGAATAATAAGAAATATTGAAAACGCATAAACAAAATATTTGCTTGATTTCAATAAATCAGCAGTTTTAATTAAATAGTCCAACTCATACACAACATCTTCAACTCCAGGTAAATTTTTGAGCTTATCAATATAGTTTTCTATATATTTTCTATCATTAAGAAAATCCATGCTTAGTTTTAATGAAAATGACGCGGGTAACGGATTGATTTCCAATAACGAACTAAACGATTCGCCTGTTTCCGCTAAAAAGTCTTTTTCAGCTTCTTCTTTTGTAATGAATCGATACGATTTAATGTTTGTTGCCGAATTCAATTTTTGTTCAATTGTATTTTTATCTTTTTCAGATATGTCATCTTTTACAAAGACATTGATTTCCACCTCTTCCAAAAGTTTATTGTCAACTTTATTCGATATTATTAGAATTCCGATTGAGGCATTTGTTAGAAGTACAGCTAATACTGTAGAGGCAATTGTAACAATTGTAGCTAGTTTGGCATTCTTGAAAGAATTAATCGCTTCCTTAAAGTAGAAAAAAATCATACCTAAAATTAAAAATTTGATTCATCAATCCAACGCAAAATTTTCCATTTTCCGTTGCTTTTTATTAAATCTAAGTTTACTCGTCCGTCTATAAAAACAATATCTGTAGGATTAAAAGTAATAGATAAATTGAAACTCCGAATAATGTTTGTTGAATCAGTGGACAAGCCAACAATATTATTCCATGTTAAATCAAGTCTCTCAGAATTAGCAAATAAGCCATTCGTTACTTTCATTTCTTCTTCACGGCTCCAGGAAACATCTACTCCGTTTTCATAATCTCTGTAAACAAAAGAAAAATCATCATCTAACAGTTGTCCGTATATTGTAGTGTCTTTAAACGAATATGCGTATCTCAAATTTTGAAAAATCCCCTCAACATTGGTCTGATCACTAATTAATCCTGATCCTCCGGAAAGATCTTCATCCAATTTAGGAGCAAACGGATTAAAACATCCTTCAAGTATAATTATAAGAACCAATATTAGAAAATAATTTTTAATATAATCTTCCTTTCAATTCACTCCAACTGGGATTTGTACCGCTTTCAATATCTTCCCACTTTGAAATAACCCACCAATTTCTACTATCTCTGTGTATAGTGAACCTAACACTTCCTTCATACATATTTGATAAAGATGCATCAGAGGTAGTTAATGTTATATTATAATCATATTCATAAATAGCACTATCAATTTGAATGTTGGAGTTTTCATTTTGTAAAACTAATATTATAGGTGAATTTTCAACAGCAACAGCTTTTAGATTATTAAAGAATTGTCTTTCAGATTCGATGTTCCAATTTGCTAAATCCGAAAATTGATTTAATGAACTTGCAGAGGGAATAAAAGAATACTTAATATTTAGAAATGACGTGTCGACAAAACTTGACAAATAGTTTTCTGTTATTTTTTCTTCTAATGATTTAGTAAGATTGTTAAATAGAATTTCCGGTGTCGTTGCAGCGATAAAATCTGAACGGGGAGTTTCAGGGTCCTCTGGCTGGCGAGTATCTGTTAGTCCGCAGCTAAACAAAAAAATTATTAATGTAAAATAAACTAGTTTCATTTTTGGCAGATTAGAATTAATCTCTCAGATTTATTTGGATCAAATGAACTTCCAACATAATCCCCGTACATAAAAATTATATTATATCCGATTTTTTTTAAATACTCAACAATAGTCTGATATTCATACAACTTGACTGATTCAACAAATTTTCTGCTACTGTTTTTTTCTTTAATAATTATTTCTTTGATTACCCTATCGTTTTCAATAAATCTTTTTTCGATAAGTGTTTTACCCCCATTATTCCTAGTAGTTTCAGATTCTATATTTTCAATAAGATAATTCTTGTTAAAGTAATCAATAACAAAATATGATTCTTTCAGCAGAAAATTTTGTGAATTATTTATAAAAGAAAAATTCTCTTTGTCACTCTCAAAATAACCAAAACTAGTAAAGAGATTTACAATCAGATTAAATTTTTCTTTGAAATAAATATTTCTTTTATCACCTCTAACGTAATCAATGGAAAGCCCTTTTGCAGCAGAATTTTCCTTGGCTATTTTGAGTAAGTTTTCACTCAAATCAAAACCAACAACATTAAATCCTCTTTCTGCTAAATAGATTGAATGCCTTCCGGCACCACAAGCCGAATCAAGAACACGGGCATTTTCGGGAATATTCACGCTGGAAAGAATTAACTCTATAATTTTTGAGGCATCTTTACCATCTCTATGTTTATAGAGTTCTAAATACTCATCTGAAGAAAACCATTCCTTAAACCAATCATTCATTTAAATACTAATTCTATTTAATACTGCTCTGCCTATTGTAGCTTCGTCTGCAAATTCCAAGTCGCCTCCAATTGGCAATCCACGAGCGATTCTCGTAATCTTGATATCAAATTCTCTAAGTTGTTTGGCAAGAAATAATGATGTCGTTTCGCCTTCAGTATCAGGATTCAAGGCAAGAATAATTTCATTTATCTCGCCCTTTTTTACTCTTTCAATCAACTCCTTTATTCTAAGATTTTCGTATCCTGATCCACTTAAAGGTGAAAGTACTCCGCCTAAAACATGGTACAACCCATTAAACTCATTTGTATTTTCAATTGCAATAACGTCGCTAATATCCTCAACAATACAAATTAAACTTCTATCTCTTTTAGGACTGCGACAAATTTCACATTCTTCTTCTACAGAAATATTAAAGCATGTTTTGCAAGATCTCGTTTTATCTTTTAAATCTGCAATAGAAGTAACAAGTTTGCTAACATATTCCTTATCACTTTTCAATAAAAAGATTGCCAATCGTTGTGCGGTCTTTTTCCCGATCGAAGGAAGTTTACTTAACTCTTCGATTGCTAATTGTAGCGGTTCAACTATCTGCAATTAAAACCCCGGTATATTAAGCCCTGGTGGGATCATGCCTTTTGTAACACTCGCAATTTCTTCTTCCGCCATTTTACCTGCGGATTCTAATGCTTTGTTAATGGCAGCAACCACTAAATCCTCCAACATTTCTTTATCGTTTTCTTTTATAATATCTTCATTTATATCTAAAGACACTAATTCCTTTTTGCCGTTTGCGGTAGCCTTAACCATTCCGCCGCCACTTTCTTCTGTAACAACTTTATTAACTAAGTCAGCCTGCACTCTTTCCATTTCCTGCTGCATCTTTTGTACTTGTTTCATCATATTCTGCATACCTTTCATGCTTCCTCCAATAGTTTTTTACTTGAAATTCAATCTGAAAATATAACGAAAGAAATTAAATGAAAAAAATATTACATTGGGCATATTATTAAAACTTTTCTTTAGTTGTGAATTATGATTACAAAATATGGTTACGGAACAGTTTCATTTATAGTTTTAATTGTATTTATAGTTATTGTTATCTCTCTGTTCATTAATAACAATATCATTAAATATATTTTAATCTCATTAAGTGCATTTATTACAATTTTCACATTAAATTTTTTCAGAGATCCTGAAAGAAAAACGCCGCAAAAAGAGAATGTTATTATAGCTCCTGCTGATGGCAAAATAATATCAATTTCTGAAGTAATTCCTGAAGAATTTATTAAAGACAAAGTAAATATGATTTCGATTTTTATGTCCCCTCTTAATGTACACGTAAATAGAATTCCGATTTCAGGAGAAGTAAAATATCTTGATCACAAAGAAGGTAAATTCCTGAAAGCTTTTGAAGGAGAAGCGTATATTGAAAATGAGAGAAATTTAATAGGAATTGAGAGTAAACATGGCAAAGTATTATTTTCGCAAGTTGCCGGTGCACTGGCAAGAAGAATTGTTTGCGAACTTAATCTAGATGATACCGTACAAATAGGAAATAGATTCGGAATGATAAAGTTCGGAAGCCGTTCTGATGTTTCAGCTCCGTTACATTGGAAGCCATTAGTGAAAATTGGAGATAGAGTAACAGCAGGCGAAACAATTTTATTTGAGTTAACCCAATGAGAAATTTTAATTTATCAAAAGCAATTTTCCCAAATACGTTTACGTCATTAAATGCATTATGTGGTTTTCT
Source organism: Melioribacteraceae bacterium (assembly GCA_028282005.1). Classification (GTDB taxonomy): domain Bacteria; phylum Bacteroidota; class Ignavibacteria; order Ignavibacteriales; family Melioribacteraceae; genus JANQIV01. Next base: position 14,714 of record JANQIV010000080.1, read on the forward strand.
TGCTATTATTTTTATTTCACAAAATCAATTTGATATTGGCATTTACCTGATATTTGCAGCCGCTATTTGTGATGCAACAGATGGAATTATTGCAAGGCTCGTGGGGACAAGTAGTAAATTTGGTGTTGAACTTGATTCACTTTCCGATATAATAAGTTTTGGTGCTGCTCCTTGTTTTTTAATTTATCAAACATTTCTAATTGATTATGGTATTATTGGGATGCTTGCAAGTTCATCATTATTGATTTTTGGATCGTACCGTTTAGCTAGATTTAATATTCAATTGGATGACTATGAAACTAAAAAAGAATTCTCCGGACTCCCAATACCAACTGCTGCATTAACTTTGGTTGCCTTTACTTATAATTTTCAAAATTCTGTAAAATATGGTAATCTCCAATTCTACGTATTAGTATTTTTGATCATCTCACTTTCACTTTTAATGGTAAGCAAAATCAAATACGATTCTTTGCCAAATGTTTTTCAAATGGGGAATAGAGTGAGAATAATCTCCATTATTATTCTTGTTGCAGCATTAGTTTTAACATGGATTTCAAAAGGAGATATTATATTTTATATATTGGTTTCGATAATTTTATTCGGTATATTCAAAAACATTTTTTACAATCTTTTCAAGAATAAAAATTCAGAAACCATTAAATTAAAACAAGAATTAAACTGAGTGAAAAGTGTATAAAGCTACGGTAATAGTAAAAAGAAGGCCTAAAATCCTTGATCCACAAGGTAAAGCTGTGGAGCACGGTGCGAAATTACTAGGATTCGATAACGTGCAAAAGACAAGAATCGGAAAGTACATTGAATTTGAAATAAATACTGACGATCATGAATTAGCTGAAAAAGAAGTGAAAGAGTACGCCGAAAAATTATTGTCTAATCCAATAATGGAAGATTTTGAATACAAATTAGAAAAAAATGATGAAGCCTAAAATTGGAATAGTTGTATTTCCCGGATCGAATTGTGATCACGATACTTTCTATACGATGCATGATGTGTTGGGATATGATACTAAATATATCTGGCACAAAGAAAAATCTGTCGGTGAAGTTGACGTTGTATTTTTACCAGGCGGCTTCTCTTATGGTGATTATTTAAGAACAGGTGCTATTGCAAGATTCTCGCCCATTATGGATTCGGTAATTGATTTTGCGGAAAATGGCGGAGTGACAATCGGTATCTGTAACGGTTTTCAAGTATTATGTGAATGCGGTTTACTTCCCGGAATTATGCAGAAAAATGATTCACTAAATTTTATCTCTAAAGACGTTTATTTGAAGGTAGAAAATAAAAACACACCCTTTACAAGCGACGTCCCTGATGAATTGCTAAAAGTACCGGTTGCACATGGCGAAGGCAACTATTTTGCTGATGAAGCTACAATAAAAGATTTAGAAGAAAATAATCAAATACTGTTTAAGTATGCATCAATAAATGGTTCTACCGATTCCGACTTCAATCCGAATGGTTCTGTTAAAAATATTGCAGGTATAGTTAATAAAAAACAAAATATTTTAGGAATGATGCCTCATCCTGAAAGATACAGCAACTCTATTCTTGGAAAGAATGACGGAAGATATATCTTTAAATCGATCGCAAAAAATTTAATAAATTAAAGAGGTAAATTATGTTTGGCAGTCTAGGCGCTGGAGAAATAATTCTCATAGTTATTGCTATTCTAATTTTATTTGGTGCAAAGAAAATTCCTGAATTTGCAAAAGGTATTGGCAAAGGAATGAAAGAATTTAAAAAAGCTGTAAAAGACGTTGAAGAAGATATTCAAATCTCTGAAAACTCTGATGATGATGCTCCGAAAGCAACAACTACAGAAAAAAAACAAAGCAGTGAAACTGAATAGAATTATATTATTTATTGATGCAATATAAAAATCATTCCGACAAACTTAGCCAAATAAGAAGTAACCAGTTATCGCTTGTCGAAAATGTTTCATCCTTTTTAAATAAAATTGATGAACAAAAAGATATTAACGCGTATAATTTTGTATTTGATGATTCAGTTTCTTCTGCAGAAAAGATTGAATTGAAAATTAAAGATGGCAAGCATGGAAAGCTTGCAGGAATGGTAATAGCAATAAAAGATGTTCTTGCAATAAAAAATAAACCTCTCACCTGCTCTTCAAAAATTCTTAAAGATTTTGAAGCAATTTATAATGCAACCGCAGTTCAAAAATTACTAGATGAAGATGCAATAATAATAGGCAAAACCAATTGTGATGAATTTGCGATGGGTTCATCAAATGAAAACTCTGCTTTCGGGAATGTTTTAAATCCTGCAAACAAAAAATATGTTCCGGGTGGATCAAGCGGTGGTTCCGCCGCTGCCGTTGCCGCTAATTTATGCGATGCTGCACTTGGAACTGATACCGGCGGTTCGATTCGTCAACCAGCATCTTTCTGTGGTATTGTGGGGTTAAAACCAACTTACGGAAGAGTCTCCCGTTACGGTTTAACAGCTTATGCTTCTTCCTTTGATTCAATTGGTCCTTTTACAAATAATATTGATGATACAGCAAAAATTTTATCGGTAATTTCAGGTAAAGATGAGCTCGATACGACCAGTGCAGAAAAGCCAGTGCCTGAATTCGTGAACGAAATAAGCGATGCACCAAAATTAAAGATTGGAATACCGAAAGAGTTTTTTGCTGATGGATTAAATCCGGAAGTACAAAACACTATTGAAAATAAAATTGAATATTTAAAAGAAACCGGTTTTGAAATTGTTGATATTCGATTACCTAACAATGAATATTCGATTGCAACATATTACATTTTAGCAACTGCAGAAGCTTCCTCAAATTTGTCAAGATATGATGCAGTTAGATATGGCCACCGTTCAGATGAGATTGACGGTTTGATGGATATGTACGAAAACTCCCGCACTGAAGGATTTGGTAAAGAAGTAAAAAGAAGAATTATGCTGGGTACTTATGTTTTATCTGCCGGTTACTATGATGCTTATTACAAAAAGGCCCAGAAAGTAAGAAGGATAATCAAACAAGATTTTGAAAATACCTTTAATGATGTTGATCTGATATTAACCCCAACTTCTCCAACAACAGCATTTAAAATTGGTGAAATGGTTAGTGATCCTTTACAAATGTATTTGATGGATATTTACACAACTTCAGCGAACTTAGCAGGTATACCTGGAATAAGTATCCCGGTTGGGAATGATAGTAATGGTCTACCGATTGGACTTCAATTAATGGCAAATCAATTTGAGGAATTAAAATTACTGCAACTCAGTAATTGCATCTTAAAAGGCTAATCTGATTTTTCATTCTTTTTGTATTTCACAACTACAAATGTAACATCATCCTGAGGAACTTCATCCCCTATCCATTTTTTCATTTCACTTGCAAAGTAATCAATAATTTCGTTTGCAGATTTATAACCGCATGCTTTAAATATTTCTTCTGTTTTTTTATAGCCAAGGATTTCACCGTTTTTATCAAACAGTTCCGGGAATCCATCACTCATCATTAAAACAGTGTCCCCATAATTTAGATTTGTTTTTTCAAGTTTATATGGGAAATCGTTATGCACACCAAGCGGCATTCCTTTTAATAAAATTTCATCAACGGAATTTTCTGAGGCTCGGTAAATCAATGTTGGCGGCATTCCTGCCGATGATACTGTAAACTCGTTACCATTTATTTTTGCAATAGACAAACACATTGACAATAATCTAAACTTCATCAACTTTAGACATCGTCCTATCTCTTTAAGTGAATAAAGTATATCTGGGTTATTTGCATGTGAATTAAACAATGATTTTGTTGCTGTTACCATTGTGCCTGCGTTTAACCCGTGACCTGTGGCATCACCAACGACAATTGTTAAACCGCCATCCATACTTATATTAAAATCATAATAGTCTCCGCCAACCTCTGTTGCTGTCCTCATATAAACTGCAATATCCAATTCAGGCATAGCCGGTATTTCTTTTGGCAGCATTGAAAGTTGTAAGTTTCGGGCTTCTTCAAGTTCTTTTGTTTTTCTGTCGTTCTCTGCTTGGATAGCCCTGGATTGAGCTTCTGCTGCTGCTGCTCTTAATTCAGCTTCCTGAATTTTTGCCCTTTCTCTTTCCTTTGTAACAATTCTCTTTTTCTGAATTTTATCAAAACCGACAAAGCCAATAATGGCAAATAAAACATATCCTGCATAAGCATAGATTGTTCTCCACCAAGGGGAATTAATTTTAATCTTCACTTCCTTCGGATTTTCATTCCAAACTCCATCGGCGTTTGCTGCTTTAACTTTGAAAACATAGTCGCCAGGTTCTAAATTTGTATATGAAGCATATTGTCTATTATTAAAAATCCAGTTATCATCGAAACCTTCAAGCTTATATGCATATTGGTTTTTATTAGGTCGTGAATAGTGAAGAGCTACAAATTCAAATGATAATATATTTTGCGAATGGTCTAATTCCATTTCATCAATAAAATTAATATCATTTTCAATTGGTGATCCGGGTTCTCCCGGCACTACCTTTTCATTAGATATTTGAAAATCAGTTATGGCTACTTTTGGCGGGAAATTATTTACACTGCCTGTTGTAATAATATTAAATCCGTTTTCGCCTCCGAAATACATTCTTCCTTGTTCATCTTTAAGACTAACACCTCTATGGAAAACATATCCTTGCAAACCGTCAATTATGTCGTAAGACGTGAAAGATGAATTTTCAAAATCATCCCTAATATTCATTTTTATTAGACCTCGTAAAGTAGCAATCCATAAATCACCATGTTCATCTTTCTGGAAGTCTAATATAAAGTTGGTATTAATTTTAATATGCTCAAAAGTTTCATCATTACTATTGTAAATATTTATTCCATCATTACCGCCTAAAAAATATACGCCAGGTTCATATTCAAATACTGCATTTATTCTTGTATTTCTAAAATTAGAGTTGTTGTTTTCCCTCGCACGATAATTTTTAAAAGTATTCCTAACTCCATCAAATACTGAAAAACCGTTATCGTTAGTTCCAACGAAAATATTGCCTTTCGAATCTTTGTATAGTGTCCGGATGTTTTCACTGTGAATGGAAAAATCTTTCTCAATAATTGTTAGTGAATTTTCAAAAAATAAAACATCATCTTTAGAAAGCTTTAATGCAAATATTCCCCACAGTTTTGGATAAAGAGGAGGAGGATCATTCCATGTATTCCAACCGTGGCTGTCATCAGCCTTGTACCTTAGTTTATAAATACCGGGTTCAAGTTTAATGATTGTAGCGTCAGTTCTATTTTTTTCTGCACCACCAGCATGTAAATTATCTAAAGTGTCAGGCATCCAAATGATATTACCGCTATTGTCTTCAAGCCAACCGTAATCCCAAGCAACACCACCTTGATTACTTATCATTTCACCTATTACGTGTATCAATACATCAGTTTGTTCATTTACTGTAAAAGCAACAGTAGTATCTTTAAAGATGTCCACGTAATGAATATCGGCAAGAATATTATTTTTTAGTTGACCAACTTTGTTATAGAATTCATTTGAATAAAGTGAATCTACTCTCTTAAAGTTTTTGAATTCCTCAGTTTGTAGATTCAAATATGCTAATCCTTCGTTCGTACCGATCCAAAGCCTATTATCATTGTCTAATTCTAAAGTTCTTATGTCATTATCCTGTAATGCATTTGAAGTTGTTAAATCAGCTTTATATTCTGTGATCTGATTACTAGCCAAGTCTAGTTTATACAAACCGGCTCCAAGTGTTCCAATCCAAAGGTTACCCTCATGTTCTACTAAATCTCTGATTATTCTGAACCTATTTTGTCTATCCTCTAAAACCTGAACATCGTGTTTAATTACTTCTTTTGTAATTTTATTAAATCTGTATAATTGCATTTCCGCGGCAAACCATATTTCATTAGAAAATACTTTTGATTCGGCAAATGCGAAAATTCCATGATAGAATCCTTGATTCACATTATCATTTAATACTCTGTATAATTCAAAAGGTTTTTTATTTGGATCAAATCTTATAGCACCAAGATCTCTACTTGCAAGCCAAATAATTCCTGAAGCATCTATGAAAACTTCTCCAAAAGAATTTGAAGGTATGCCTTCATTGTTATTAATTTCTTTTTGGAATTGAGTAATTAACTTCTCATCTGAATATTTTATAAGCCCTTTATTTCTAGTTGTCACCCAAGTGTTTCCATCATTGTCGAATGTTAAATATCTAATTCGGCCGTCTTCAACTAACTTTATACCTTCATATTTATTTTTTTCTTTGTTGTACTGAAGTAAATAACCGTTTTCAGTTCCAGACCAAATATTGCCTTCTTCATCTGCAATTATAAATTGGCCTGTTCTAAAATCTTTATCATTTTCATCAACATTTTCTATTTCGATTTTTGCTTCACTTTTTAGGTCAGTGCTAACCTTATAATGATTTGCAAAATTGTTCCACACCCTGATATACCATAAATTTCCATCTTTATCTTCTGCAAAGGAAAAAACTGCGTAAGGATCAGTTTGGTCTATTGATTCTTCAATTGAGACTTGCTCAAATTGTTCTGTCTCTCTGTTAAAAGTTGTAAGTCCGCGGAAAGCAGCGCCGATCCAGAAATTTCCTTTGCTATCTTGATAGATATCAAACACACCGTTGAAATATCTAATTGTACTGCTCGGATCGTATTGATAGCTTTTGAAGTTATCGGCATTCGGATTGTATTTATTTAATGCGTTGTTTGTACCAACCCACACATCACCATTTTCATCTTCATGAACAATAAATACTTCGTCACCATTTAATGAAGTACTATCTTCCGGTTCATCTTGATAAACAGTAATTTTATATCCATCATATTTATTCAGTCCTTGCCTTGTACCAATCCAAATAAAGCCTTTGCTATCTTGAAATATTCTCGTTACCTCATTGCTCGAAAGGCCGTCAGGGATTGAAATAGTTTCAAACTTGTATTCTGATTGGGCAATCAGAAATTGCGCAGCTAATAAAACAAATGGGAGTATATGCTTTATTTTTATCATAAACTTCTTTCGGTTTCTTTATTTGCGAATTAAATAAATACAAGTAATGTCGTCACTTTGCGGAGTAGTTCCCGCGTAGTCCTTTACATCTTTGACGATCATATCGACAAATGGTTGCGCAGTCTCAGGTTTATTTGTGATGAAATATTCTTCAAGTCTTTCATCGGAGTACTCTTCTTCCTCTTCATTCATTGCTTCGGGAATACCGTCAGTAAACATCAATAACCTTTCCCCTTTTTGGAGAGTGTATTTTTCTCCGGCAAAAGGCAAACCCATATCAAACATACCAAGCGCTACACCACCGGCATCAACTTTTTTCATTGTGCCATCATCTTTAAGAACCAAGGAAGGATTATGTCCGGCATTTACAATTTCCAACTCACCGGTTTGCGGATTTAAGATACTAATAAAGAAGGTAATAAATTTATCTGATGGCGAAGCTTTATAAACAATTTTATTTAGCTTGGCAGTTAAGTCATCTGCGGGAATATCGCTTTGTAAAAAAGCCCCAAGCGAAGCATTCAAAGTACTTACAAGCAGTGCTGCCGGTATTCCTTTCCCGGTCACATCAGCAATTATCAAAGCATATCTACCGTCATTTAATTTGATTACATCGTAGTAATCTCCGCCAACTTCTTTTGATGGAATGTTTATTCCCGCAATATCATAACCGGGAAT
>JANQIV010000086.1 GCA_028282005.1 Melioribacteraceae bacterium
ATAGATGGTAAAGCAAGATTAATAAGTGATCTTTTCTGTGACGGGCTTGGTGCTTGTATTGGTCACTGCCCTGAAGGTGCAATGAAAATAATTGAACGCGAGGCAGAGCCTTACAACGAAACTAAAGTTATGGAAACAATCGTTAAAGCTGGGCCAAATACAATCAAAGCGCACTTGATGCATTTGAGAGAACATGAAGAATATGAATTCTTAAAAGAAGCTATACAGTATTTAGATAAACACAACATTGAAATACCAAATTATGTAGAGGAAGAAGTGAAAACACATAGCGGATGCCCAGGTTCACAACAACTATCGTTTGAAAAAAAAGAAACACCAGAAATAAATGATAACTCAACAAGGCCTTCGCAATTACAGCAATGGCCTATTCAATTGCACTTAGTTTCGCCTGAAGCAGCTTATTACAGAAATTCGGATTTATTGCTTTCTTCTGATTGTGCCGGTTTTAGTTATGGTGATTTCCATAAAGATTTTATGAAAGATAAAAGTTTGGCAATCGCTTGTCCGAAGTTAGATTCCAACAAACAAGTTTATGTTGAAAAACTTATTTCAATGATTGAAGACGCTAACATAAATTCTATTACTGTCGTAGTGATGCAAGTTCCTTGCTGCAGCGGATTATTACAGATTGCTCAACATGCTGTTGCAAATGCTCAAAGATTTGTTCCGATTAAGGCTGTAGTTATTGGAATTAACGGTGAAGTTCTAAAAGAAGAATGGATTAGATCGTAGAGTAATAATTTGTCATGCTGAACTTGTTTCAGCATCTATTTTTTCATAAGAAGACTCTGAAACAAGTTCAGAGTGATAATTAAATGCAAATAACAAAAAGTAAAAACAAAGTTTTAGATACGGGAGAATTTTATAACAAAATTGCTCCCAAATATTTAGGACTCACAAACAAATCAAACAGCAGAAAGAAAAAACTTCTTACACACTTTATAAAACCAAATGCAAAAACTGCTGCCGACATTGGCTGTGGTGCTGGTAACGATTCAATAATCATTGACAGCTACGGATTAAAAGTAACCGGGTTTGACGTATCCGAAGAAATGATAAGTGTTGCAAAAATAAACGCACAAAACAACAATTCAATTATCACATTTATAAATGAATCATCGGCAAAAATTTCTGAAAAATACTTCGGAAGGTTTGATTTTATTTTATCAATTGGAAATACTTTTGCAAATTTATCAACATATGATCTTAATCGCACAATAGAGAAAATGTATTTGATGCTTGACGACGGTGGAACAGTTTTAATACACATTTTAAATTATGAGTTAATTACAAATCAAGATAACCGCATTGTAAATATCACTGAAGATAACGAAAGAACTTACGTGAGGTTTTATGATTTTGAAAAGAACTTTTGGAATTTCAACATAATGCATTATTCAAATAACAATAAAAGCGACCGAGAATTAATTACCACAAAAATTTATCCTCACTTCCCAAATAGTGTTATTACTAAAATGGAAAATGCCGGGTTTATGAAAATCCAAAAATTTGAAGATCTCGAAAAGAACCGATTTAACATTGAGACTTCCAAAGATTTATACATTCTAGCAGAGAAATAATTTTCATCCCAGCTTTTTATAAATCCAAATAATTATCGTTGACAGATATTTCATTTAATTCTATTTTCATTAAACAGCGAAGAAAAGGTTTAAATGAAAGTAAAAAGTCACAAAAGTATTTTTCAGAATTTATTATTACTAATCCCCTTCTGGCTTTTTATTTCAGCTATAATGTTGTTCCAGCAGTATATTTTTACTTTGAATTACAACAACCCTTTTGATTTACTAAACAGTATTTCGTATCGTGTTCCGAATTATATTTATTGGGCTTTGCTTACACCGCTGATTTTTAATTTTGCAAAAAAACTAAGAGTTGAATTCCCCGTTGCAGTAAAAACATTATTCTATCATTTATTGATTGGGTTATTGTTGGCGGTTATTCACCGCACAGTTTCTATTGTTTCAGGAATGTTTTTACGGGCAATATTTTCCGGTAATGAATTCTCAATTGTAGAAACTGTTGTTGGTATGCAGGTGCCAATCTTTGGCGGCTCAATAGATAGTTTGCTAATGTATTTTGTTATCCTTGCAGCTATTTATGCTTACGAGTATTATAAAAAATTTAGAGAGCAGGAAATAAAATCTGTGAAATTGGAAACGCAGTTAGTTAATGCCGAATTGCAATCGTTAAAAATGCAACTTCATCCCCATTTTTTATTTAACACTCTAAATTCTATCGCATCTTTAATGCGTAAAGATGTTGATAAAGCTGAGTTGATGTTAACCAACTTAAGTGATCTTTTGCGCATTTCACTTGATAATATTGGTCAAAACGAAACAACACTTGAGCAGGAGTTGGATTTTATAAATCGTTACCTCGATATTCAAAAAATCCGATATAAAGACAGGTTAGAAATTGAAATTAACATCGATCCTCACACCTTGGATAAAAAAGTGCCTAATTTAATTCTTCAGCCTATTGTTGAAAACTCCATAAAACACGGAATAGAACCAATTACTGAAAAAGGAAAGATTTGTATTTCTTCTTTTTTGGAAAATGGCAACTTGATTTTATCCGTTTCGGATAATGGCCCGGGATTAAAAGGTAACAGTATTAACGGAATGGGTATCGGATTATCAAATGTAAAATCAAGGCTTGAACAAATGTATTCATTCGATTGCTTTTCGATAATTGAAAAAGAAAAAGGCTTTGAAGTTAAATTAACCTTGCCGTTAAATTAAATTATGAAAAAACTAAAAGTACTTGTTGTTGATGATGAAGAATTAGCCCGCGAAAGAATTATTACTTTTTTAAATGAAGCTCCTCAGAATTATGAAATTATTGAAAGTCCTAATGGAAAAGATGCTTTTAAAAAAATTACAAGTGAAAAACCGGAAATAATTTTCTTAGATATTCAAATGCCCGGATTGGACGGAATCAGTCTCGCTGAAAAAATTGATTACTCTGCTGAAATTATTTTTGTTACGGCTTACGACAAATATGCAATAAAAGCCTTTGAAATGAATGCCCTCGACTATTTGTTGAAACCATTCGATAAAGAAAGATTTTACAAAACTTTGAAAAGAGTAAACGAGAATTTATCAAAGAAAGAAGGAGAAAATTTATCAAATGATCTGATTAATGTTTTGAATCAGATTAAAGAAAACAAAACCGAATTCATAGAACGAATTCCTATTAAATCAAAAGGCAGAATCTTTTTTATAAATGTTGATGATATTATTTTTATTGAGACCGCAGGCAATTATGTTAAAATTAAAACAGAAGAAGATTCACATTTATTACGGGAAACACTGTCTAATTTAGAAAATAAATTACCTCTTAATAAATTCATTAGAATACATAGAACGTATTTAATAAATCTCTCTTTCTTGAAGGAAATTAAGCCAACTTTTAATAATCAGTTTAAGATAATTTTAAATGACGGAAGCAAGTTAACTTCAAGCAAGACTTATTATGAAGAATTAAAGAAAATAACTGAGCTTTAATTCGCAACTCTTTTTTATTAAGTCATCACATTAATTAAATAACACACAACTTATAACTTCAATTACTGTTTCATTCAACTTATCATTGCAATAAAACCATTAGGGGATAAAATGAAATCAGTATTATGTACATTAATTGTAATATTTTTTCTTCATTCAAACATAACTGCTCAAGTTGATTGGGATAATCCAAAAAATTTAAAGATTCTTAAAAAAGAAGAATTAAGAGCAAATATGCGCGCTTTTTCCTTTTCACTTGGAGTTCGCTGTTATTATTGTCATGACGATTCCAAAGGTAGAAAACTAAGCGAAATTGATTTTTCTTCAGATGTAAAACCAACAAAGCAAATAGCACGGACAATGATTAAAATGTCAAATTCAATCAATAAAGATTTTATTTCAGAGGTGAGAAAAATTGATGAAAATGCAATTAGTGTTGCATGTAATACATGCCATAGAGGAGCGACGGAACCAAAGCATATTACACAAATTTTAAGTGAAGAGTATTCTAATGGTGGAGTTGAACAAAGCATTTCTCGTTTTGATGAACTAAGAGAAATATATTATGCAAGAGGAACGTATGATTTTTCTGAAAATACATTAAACTGGTTTGGATATGATCTTCTCGGCAAGGAGAAATATGCTGACGCCATTAATATTTTTCAAAAAAATATTGAGTTGTTCCCTAAATCAGGCAATGTATATGATAGCATGGGAGAAGCTTTTATGAAAAACGGTGATAAAAATAAAGCGATAGAATATTATGAAAAGTCATTAGAGCTAAATCCTCAGAATAAAAATGCTGTTGATATGCTAAAAAAATTAAGAGAAGAGAATTAAAATTCTATCTCACGCTGAGTGTAGTTGATAGTTGAAATTAATCACTTTAAACTTCAACTAGACTCAGTGTGACAATAATTACAAATCTAAAATTTTATTAAGAGTTTTTTCTTTAAGCTGTTCGAGAGTTTCTTCACTAAGCATTTTTAAAGCATCGTCTCTTAATTTTCCCCATTTTTCATGAACCGGGCATGGCTCGCTAACAGAACAACCTGGAAATCCGAGTACACAACTTTGAAAAACATCAAGCCCGTCAATTGCTTCAACTATGTCAATTAATTTTATTGTGCTTGGCTTTTTGGCCAAATAGAATCCACCATTCTTTCCCTTTTTGGATCCAACAATCCCACTATCAGTAAGTATTTGCAGCATTTTAGATACAAACTCTTTTGGCACTTTTAGTTCTTCAGAAATTTCAATAGCATTAAAAATTTTCTTTTCCTTTTTAACAGAAAGGAATAAAACAGCTTGAAGTGCCAATTCACATTTTTTGGAAAATATTACAGTCATAATCAGATATATTTTTCTGTTAAAATAGGATTTGAGATTTAAGATTTCAAGTCATTTTATATTTACACATCACAGCTTGATTAAGATTTCATTAAAAAGTATTTTCTACTGTTGCATCCTATTTAAAAGCTTTTTATTCTTTCGACTATATTATTATAACTTTTATTCATTATTTTTTTGAGGAGGATTTAATGGATAATTTTGACGATATAAAAATCGAAGACGGTGGTTTAGGGGAAGAGTCGCAGCAGCCGTCATACAAGCCCCCCACAATGTTTCAAATGATGTTTTCAAAGCTTACAGGCGATATGAGGTTTGCCGGTATTTTTTTCATTATTAGCGGTGGAATCTCTTGCTTGTCAATTATCGGAGCTGTAATTGGTATTCCAATAATTTTTATGGGAATTCGAATTCGTGAAGCGGCCGACCAATTTGATATGTTTAAGTCAACCAATAATCCGCAAGCATTAAGAATGGGATTTGAGTTACAGGCAAAATATTTCAAAATTCAGAAAATAATTATGATAGTTTATATATGTCTGATAGTACTGTATTTTATAATAATCATAGTTATTATGTCAATGGGTTTTGGATCTTTCTATAATGATTTTGAACAATTGTCGTACTTAAAATAAATTACGATCAATATTATTATCCAAGAAATTTAAAATAAAAAACCCGGCTTAAAGCCGGGTAGTTGCAATTTTGTAATTCTTACCTAATTATACGTAAGTATATTTTCATCTAATTTTATTTCTTCAACAATAACTTTTGCAACACCTTTATTCAATGTGCCTAAAGCTATTGCTGCTGCTTTTGACAAATCTATATCTCTGCCTTCTATATATGGCCCGCGGTCGTTTATTCTTACAATTACGGATTTATTATTTACGGGATTTCTAATTCTAAGCATTGTTCCAAACTTCCACGATTTATGTGCGACAGTCATTGCCATTTGGTCATAAATCTCACCGTTTGCTGTTTTCTTCCCGTGAAATTTAGGTCCGTACCATGATGCAACAAACTCGCCTTTATTTATCAAATTAATTTGTTGTGTTTTTATGTCTGAAGCATTTACAACTATTTCGTTTGTGTATTCAACCTTTTCAACATTTGCAGTGGCAAAGGAATCATTAAAACCAATGAATCCAACACTAGCAACCAAAATTGCTCCAAGTACATAATATTTAATATTTTTCAATAACAACCTCATTTTGTTATACATAACGTTTAATTAAGGATAATTAAAAAACTGATCAGAGAATAAGAGGTACTATATTTTTAGAGTAACAATAAACCGGTCGGCGGTTCCTTTTGTGTTTTGGGAATTTTGAAGACTGTAGATATGTTTATACCGGGAGTTGCGGGAGTTTTTTGACTCACTCAAACCCGATACTGTTAAGTTGGCTTGATATTTTATATCTATTATTTTCAATTCTAAGTAACAGTTCAAATTTTAATCCGTCAAAAATATGAAATTTTATTTTAATCGCAACTCAATTTTTATTGTCATCATTTTGTCGAAAATAGCCTGGAAATATTTGTCAGTAAGATTGTATAATTTTCTGAAATTCGACGTGATTGTTGGCACAAAGTTTTGTTATCTTTTGTGTTTAAATTTTCTACCAATTTTGAAAGAATTACTAATGAAATACCTTTTCTCCCTTATATTGTTTTTAACAATAAATAATGTTTACAGCCAATCTGAAGATTCAACAAAAACCTATGAACTGGATGAAATAACCGTAAAAAGCGGAATTATTTTAGAACCTAAAACAATTACCGAAATAAATTATAAAGAGATTGAAAAAGCGGATGCTTCGTCAGTTATCGACCTAGGAAAATTTATTCCGTCTGTAAAAGTGCAGACTAACTCACGCGGCGAAAGTTTGTTTTTTTTGCGTGGCTCCGGCGAAAGACAAATAGCACTTTTATTTGACGGCGTTCCGATGAACATTCCCTGGGATAATAGAATTGATCTGAGTTTGATACCAACTGATGCTATTGGGGAAATTACAGTTACAAAAGGAATTCCATCCACTGTTTACGGAGCAAATACGCTTGCCGGAGTAATAAGCATTAACTCAAAAGAGTACAATGAATTTCAAAAGAACAAAAAATTTGTCGCCCAACATGGTGAGAATGGTTTTAAAAAATATTCCGGTTATTGGATTGACGGAAGTGAGAACTTTAGTTATTTGGTTTCGATGTCTTATAAAAACTCCAACGGTTATAGGTTACCTGACGCTTATGATAATCCAATAGCAAATCCTTCGTCGTTTAGAATAAACAGCTTCAGTGAAAGCTACAATGCCTTCGGCAAAGTGAATTTCGATATCGGGGATTTTTCGGAGACAAGCGTTTCGTTTTCCTATATCAATTCAGAAAAGGGTGTGCCACCGGAAACAGACGTGAGCAATCCGAGATTTTGGATTTACCCGGAATGGCAAAAATCGACACTCACCATTAATGGCTCAACGAGATTCGAAAACGATAAATCGTCAATGCTGGTTTATTCGTTCTCCGGTTCTAAATTCAATATGCAAATTGATCAGTATAAAGACATTTCATTTACAACAATTGACGACATAGAAAAAGATGATGATTTAATTCTTAATGGTAGATTGATTTATTCCAAAATGTTTGGTAATTCGCTCTTAAAATTTTCGTTTAACGGATTCACCACAGAGCACAAAGAAAAATTTCTTCAAGAAGATTTCGTTGAAAAGAAATTTGTTCAGAATGTTTATAGCATAGGTGCTGAGTACGAGTTAATTGAAGAGAATTACACAGCGATTGTTGGAGCTAGTATTGATAATTCGTCAACACCTGAAACCGGCGACAAGCCCTCCAAAGATGCAATTACTGATTACAGTTTCAACACGGCTTTTGTTTATTCACTTAACCCGAGAATGTACACTCAAATAAATTTTGGTAGAAAAACAAGATTTCCAACTTTACGCGAAACTTTCTCCGGGGCACTTGGTAGGTTTGTTCCAAATCCGGATTTGAAATCTGAAGTTGCAACAACGCTTGAAACAAGCTTGACTTACAAAGACAACATCAGCCAGGTAAACTTAAATTTATTTTTCACTTACCTTCAAGATGGTATTGTGAGAATATCATTACCAGAAAGGCAATTTCAGCGTGTAAACAAAGATGCAATTAGGACTGTTGGTGTTGAGTTTAATGCTTTTCACAATTTCAGCAAAGATCTGTTTGCTAATTTTAATTTCACATATCTAAATGCTTTGGCCGAAAATGAAAACGGCGAGTTTACCGACACCCTTGAATACAAACCTAAGTTTGTTGCCGGATTCAATATTAACTATGCCTTTTACAAAAACTTTAATGCCGTTATTGAATCAAATTTTGTCGGTGAAGAATTTGGATTTCAGGAAGGAAACGAGTTTATCCAAAAATTGCCGAATTATCTGTTATTTAATTTTAGATTATCATATTTGTTTAACATTTACAAAGATGTTGATCTTCAGTTATATTTTAGACTTAACAATGTGTTTGATAAACTTTACTACACACAATGGAGTTTGCCGGAACCAGGTCGGCAATTTTGGTTTGGGACAAATATTGAATTTTAAATGAGAGAGAAAATGAGTTATTCAATTTGTTTACAGTACTCTGAAAATTCTGAGTTTAATAATTTATTGCAGTCAATTAATTTTGAAGAGATAAATAAGATTTTTATTTTATCGCAAACTGAAATAAATTTTGACAATCCGAAAATCTCAAACGTAACTTCTAATTCGATTTATTCCTCTGAGTTTTACAAAAAGCTTATCAGCGAAATTGACTCCGACTATTTGTTTATTATTTTGGATGAGAATATAGAGTTCGGTCAAAATTGTTTCAAAAGATTTTTAAATGTTGCAAAAGACACAAGTTCCGGAATAGTTTATTCAGACTATTTAGTTAAAGAAGAATCTGCAATCACAAAGCATCCCGTAATTGATTATCAGGTTGGCAGCATTCGTGATGATTTTGATTTTGGCAAACTGCTTTTGATTGATGTTAATGAGCTTAAAAAAGCAGTTAATGAATTCAGTAATGATTTTTCTTTTGCCTCTCTTTACGATGTCAGATTAAAAATATCTCAATCAAAATCGGTTACACGAATTCCGGAATTTCTTTATACAATTTCAAAAAGTGATAACAGAAAATCCGGGCAGAAAATTTTTGATTATGTCGATCCCAAGAACCGTGAAGTGCAAATTGAAATGGAAACTGCCGCCACTTATCATTTAAAAAAAGTTGATGCTTATCTCACATCAGATTTTACTACAATGAACTTCGACAAAGATAGTTTTCAATTGGAAGCATCTGTTATAATTCCTGTAAAAAATAGAGTAAAGACAATTAAAGATGCAGTCACCTCTGCGTTGAATCAAAAAGTAAATTTTAGCTTTAATGTGATTGTTGTTGATAATTTTTCAAACGACGGTACAACCGAACTGCTTGAAGATCTTGCGAGGAAAAATAATAATCTTGTTCATTTAATTCCCGGCAGAAAAGATTTACTGATTGGCGGCTGCTGGAACGAAGCAGTAAACTCAGACCATTGCGGAAAGTTTGCTGTGCAACTCGATAGTGATGACATGTACTTTGACGAAAATACACTCAGCAAAATCATCAACAAATTTTATGAAGAAAATTGTGCTATGGTTATCGGCACTTATCAGATGACAAACTTTGATTTGCAGGAAATTCCACCGGGAATAGTTGACCATAAAGAATGGACTTTTGAAAACGGTAAAAACAATGCTTTGCGTATAAATGGACTTGGTGCACCGCGAGCTTTTTACACCCCAATTTTAAGAGAGATACAATTGCCGAATACAAGTTACGGTGAAGATTATGCCGTGAGTTTAAAGATTTGCAGAGATTATAAAATCGGAAGAATTTATGACCCGGTTTATGTTTGCAGAAGATGGGAAGGCAATACGGATTCAAATTTGAATGTTGAACAGACAAACAGAAATAACCTTTATAAAGATAGAATTCGTACTATAGAAATTATTGCCAGACAAAACAAGAACGCTGCTAATGTATAGAGAAATTGAAGACGGGATTCTGTCAAACTTTGGTTCGGTTAATAGTCTTCCACAAAAGTTAGCTTCTTTAATCAAACAGCAAAAAACAGTTTGGGAATTATTAGATAAGAATGACGATGCGCTGAGTGATGTTAAAATAAAAGAATTCATTTTTGACGACATCAAAATCAATCTTCAATTTAATCCGCACAGAATAATTTCTACTTCCGCAAAGGTTGATAAAAAAACAATTGAAAACAGAAAATGCTTTTTATGTAAGGAAAATATTCCTGCTGAGCAAAGTGCCGTAAAGTTTAATGATGAATTTGCTTTTCTTTGCAATCCTTTCCCGATTATTAATAATCATTTTACAATTCCGCATGTTGATCACATTCCGCAGCAGATTGCGAATTACTTTGAATCATTTCTCGACATTGTGTTTTCACTGAAAGATAATTTTACAATTCTATACAATGGCCCAAAGTGCGGAGCTTCGGCTCCGGACCATCTTCATTTCCAATGTGTTAAAAGTGATGTGCTCCCGATTGAATCAGAGATGGAGTTGCTGCTCTCAAAATATTCCAAAAATTATTTGAATGAAGCAGAGATTAAATCTTACTTTGTTAGCGACCCGCTGAGAAATTTTATCTTCATTCAATCAGACAACAAAACGAAAATCATTGAAGAATTTGAAAGAGTTTATAAATCATTACAGAAAGTTTTTGAAAACAATGAAGAACCTTTGTTGAATGTACTTTCCTTTTACAGAAATGATTGCTGGAATGTTATCGTTTACCCGCGTGCAAAACACAGGCCGGATTATTATTTCTTGGAAGGTGACGATCAAATTTTGATCAGCCCGGCATCAATTGATTTATGCGGAGTTTTAGTCTGTCCGAGAGAAAATGATTTTAATAGAGTGACTTCAAAACAGATCCAGACAATTTTTAGGGAAGTTAGCTGTAGGACAGACAACCTATCTGTCCTACTAAACACTGTTTAATAATTATGGCTCCAAATAATTTTTTAGTGCAGTATGCATTATGTAAGTCCAACCTTCAACAAAGTTTTCTTTTACGAAATCGGGATTATCACTATCGAAGCTTTCAATCCCTTTGTGAGTCAATTTAATTTTCGTCTTATCACCATCAGCAAAAAGTTCAAAAGTGACAAAAGACTCTCCGGTGTAGCCATCGTATTTCCAGCTATAAGTTAATTTTTGATCTGCAATTACTTCGGTTATTTTGCAAAGGTGTAAATAGCTTTTTTCTGTTTTGCCTTTACCTTCAAAACTAAATTCAAAGCCTACCTCAGGCTTGAATTTTTCCAAATCAAAAAACCAGTTTCTCATCTCGTCTTTATCTGTAATTGCTGCCCACACCTTTTGAACGGAAGCATTTACCTTAATTTCTTTTACCAATGGTTCAACTGTCATTGTTTTTCCTCTAAATAGTTTTTCAATGAATTTAATTTTTTATCCCAGAATTTATCAAAGTTTTGCACCCAATCGCGAACTTCTTTTAGCGGTTCGCTATTGGCCCTGCAATACCTTTCGCGCCCAGTTTGGTTTATTTCAACAAGTCCGCATTCCGTGAGTATTTTAATGTGCTTAGAAACTGCCGGCCTGCTGATTTGAAAATTCTCTGCTATTTTGTTCATTGACAGGTTTTTAGTGCTCAGCAGATAAATAATTTCTCTGCGTGTTGGGTCGGCTATTGCCTGAAAAACGTCTCGTCTCATTTTGATGCCTTCGATCTGTAACAATTTGGTTACAAATATAAACGAAACCATTCGGTTACGCAAATTAATTCTTCACGGAAATTCAACTTTGAGAGAAATAGAAAGTGGGATTATATAACAACAAGAAGTATTAAGTTTTCTTTAAAGCAATAATGCTTATATCATCGTCGTATTTTTTATTTGTGTAAACGTCAAACTCTTTTTTGATTTCATCGAGCATTTCGTTTTCATTGTTTTTGTTTTCAACAATTTTGGTGAATCCATCAACTGAAAGCTGTACGCCTTCTTCATTGCGGGCTTCAAAAATGCCGTCTGTCATTATATAGACTTCATCGCCGGATTCGAGTTTTAATTCATAATCTTTGTAATCACTGTTTTCAAAATAACCGAGTAAAATACCGTCTGATTTTATGAAGTCAACTTTTTCTTTTTTGTAAAACAATGGAAGGTCACCTGCACCACTGTATTTTAATGTGCCGTCTCTTTTTAAAAGCAGAACTGAAAGTGTAATATAAACCTCTGAAATTCTTTCATCCCTGAAAACAGATTCGTTTACTTTTTTTATTATTTCTCCCGGGGAGAAATTTTCCGAAGACTGTAAAATAAATCTAACCGCACTGCGGATATAACCGGCATAAGCTATCGCGAAATAATATGCGCCCCACTTTTTACCCATTACATCCCCGAGAATTACTACCATGTTTTCTTCGTCAAGTTCAAAGTAATCAATAAAATCACCGCCGGGTATGCCCTGATAAGTTTGATGCCAGTGTTCAATTTCATAACCTTCGAAATATGGTGCAACTGTTGGTACAACAGCGGCAATCATATTGCTTGCAGCGGACTGAACTTCATTGATAACTTTATCTCTTTCTTTTTTATAACTTGCAACAATGGCTTTTACTTTAGCGATTACTACTTTTGTGCTGCTTGTTTTTATTATGTAGTCCTGTATATCAAGATCGTAACCTTCGAGGATATCTTCGTCGGCACCTTTGGCAGTTAAAAATACAAATGGAATTGTCTTCAGAAATTCGTCTTTCAAAATCTCACGGCGGAATTCAAATCCGTCCATTTCAGGCATCATAATATCGCTGATAATCAACTCTGGCTTTACTTCCCAGACTTTTTCAAGTGCTTCTTTTCCATTCATTGCGGAATAAACTTCGTAACCTGCACGTTTCAAATTGAATTCAAAAAGCTTTACAATGTTTGCTTCGTCTTCAACTAAAAGTATTTTATCTATTATCTCAGAATTTTCCAAAGTTATTCCTGTTATTTATTGAAAGCTTTTTATTGCTGCCTGGAGTTCGTTGTAAGTGTCGAATACTCTGAATAGCCTTGTAAGCTCAAACATTGATCTTACTGCCGGTCTGAAGCCAACAAGTTTTAGATCACCGCCGACTTTGGCAACTTTTTTAAGCGTATTTACAAGCACTCCTAAAAATGTTGAATCGATAAAATCGCATGCACTCAAATCAATAATTATGTTTTTGTAACCCTCTTCCATTTTAATGGATAAAGCGGATTTTAACTCGTCTGCTTCATTTAATGTAGCACGGTCAATATTGATAATCTCAACTAAAACATCGCCAATTATTTCTTCAATTATGTTCATTTTTATTTTCCCGATTCAATATTGTATTTTTCCATTAATCTGTAAAATGTTGCTCGTCCGATTTTTAATTTTTTTGCTGCATCAACAATATTTCCGCTTGTAATTTTCAGAGCATGTTTTATTGCTTGTTCTTTTAACTGTTCAAATGGAATAACGGGTGCATCTTCACTAAATAATGCGACGTTCGCAGAAATGAAGGATTTTCTGTCCGAAGTCAAAATTTGCGGAGGAAGAACGTCAGTTGTAATATTTTCACCATCTTCCATAATTACGCATCTTTCAATTGTGTTTTCAAGTTCACGGACATTTCCCGGCCAGTCGTAATCAAATAATAATTTTCGAACGCTTTTGTTCAATCCTTTAATTTGCTTTTTATGTTTTTGGTTAAATGAATCAATAAAATGATCGATCAATATCAAAATATCACTTCGTCTATCCCTCAAAGGGGGAATATTAATTGGGAAAGAACTTAATCTATAAAAAAGATCTTCGCGAAATTCTTTTGCTTCAACTGCTTCCGTTAAATCACGGTTTGTTGCAGAAATAATTCTTACATCCGATTGCATTTGCTCGTTCCCACCAACACGCTCAAATGTTTTTTCCTGAATTGCACGGAGAATTTTAGCTTGCAGCGACATTTCCATTTCGCCGATTTCATCTAAAAATAGTGTGCCGCCGTTTGCTTGTTCAAACTTACCAATTTTTTTCTGATAAGCTCCGGTGAACGATCCTTTTTCGTGCCCAAATAATTCGCTTTCTAAAAGTTCGCGTGGAATCGATGCACAGTTTATAACTACAAAAGGATTATCTTTTCTGATGCCGTTGTAATGAATCGCCCGAGCAATTAATTCTTTGCCTGTTCCGCTTTCGCCGTGGATTAAAACTGTAACGTCATTATCGAGTACTTTGTTAACCATCTTAAACACTTGCTGCATTTTATCGTCAACTGAAATGATGTTATCAAAACTGTACTCTTTTTTGATGTTGTTTTCAAGTTCTTCAACTCTTCGGTGCAATTCATAATTTTTTAATGCGTTTTGAATTGCCGTCTGCAAGCGGTTGTTGTCAATTGGTTTCGGAAAATAATCATAAGCTCCCAATCGAATTGATTCAATTGCAACTTCAACGCTTCCCTGAGCAGATAGCATAATTACAGGAAGGTTATTATTGAATTGTTTAATTCTTCTTAAGACATCATTTCCATTGATATCCGGAAGCATAATATCGAGTAAAACTAAATCCGGCCTTTCGTCAAGATTATCCAATGCGTCAAATCCGTTTTCGAAAGTTTTAACTTTGTACCCCCACTGATTCTTCACCCAATGTGATAGTAATTTTAAGATTGATGGTTCGTCATCAACAATAAAAATTAGTCTCTCCAAATTTACCTCTTTGGTTTTTTAGGCAGTTTAACTATAAATGTTGTTCCTTTTCTAACTTCACTTTTAACTTGGATAAGCCCTTTATGGGCATCAATCGTTTGTTTTACAATTGTTAGTCCTAAGCCAGCACCCGGAAGTTGATTACCCTTTTGATTTGCCTTTTTAAATTTATCAAAAATATTCGGCAAATCATTTTCCGGGATTCCGATTCCGGTATCATTTATAATTATTTCTACTTCGTTTAAAAAGTCTTGTACAATGATTGTTACTCTGCCATTCTGGTTTGTAAACTTAATCGAGTTATCTATTATTTTCCCGAATGCATTAATTAATCTTTCTTTATCGCCATTAATTATTATTTCGGCTTCGGGTATTTCTGTTGTTAATGTAATTTTCTTTTGTTCGGACTGATTTCTGAAATTCTCAGCTACAGTTTTAATTACCGGAGTGATATCGATAAATTCAAAATTCATACTGTCTTTGTCAGTTTCGACTTTTGAGAAATCTAAAAGATCATTAATGAATTTTGCTAGGCGTTTCCCCTCCATAATAATAATGTCATTGAACTCATTTATATTTTCACGTGTAAGCGAGTTGTCTGACGAAATAGTTTCTGCAAAGCCCACGATTGAAGCAAGTGGTGTTCTCAATTCATGAGATACATTTGAGATAAACTCATTCTTCAATTTATTCAATTCTTCCAAAACAGAGATTTGATGTTTTGCTCTGTCCCGTTCAATGGCATTTATTCTATTTGCTTCAATTAATTTAGCATTCAGTTCTTTTAATTTTTTTTCATCTTTTCTTCTTTTCGTAATGTCTCGGCCAATAGCTAAAATTCCATCAATTTTGTTTTCAAGTATCATCGGGCTTGCTTGAATTTCGAACATTACATTTTTGCCAAACTTATCAACAAACGCGGCTTCAAAAGAAGTAATTTTTTCAGATGTCAAAATTTTTTGAAAAGCAAAAGCTACTTCAGGTTTATTTTTCTCAGATATTGTTTCAAGAAAATGTTTACCGACAATTTCACTTTGCACAAATCCGAGTGATTTTGCGCCACTTTTATTTACAGTGAGAAAATAGCCATAATTATCCAACGTAAAAATAAAATCGTTTGCAGTATCAATTAATAGCCTGAATCTCTCTTCTGATTTTTCAAGTTTTTCTAAAATTTCTTTTTCCTCAGTGATGTCGTGGATTACACCGACTATCTTTTCAATTTTTCCACTTTTTACAACCGGTGTGCCGGTGTGCCGAACAAATCGCTCGTGGCCGAATTTGTCTTTAAATTTATACTCAACAATTGAAGACTTGCCGCTTTTTAATTCATCAATAAAAAATTTGAAATATTGAAAATATTCAGGATATATCTTTTTTACAAAGGCTAGTTTATTATTGTAAATCTCTTCAGGAGTGAATCCAAATAATTTCTCAACAGCATTCGAAACATAAATAAAATCATTATTTACCGGACCTGTTGCATAAAGTATGGCGTCAATATTTTCAGTTGTTAATTTCAGCCAGTCTTCTGTTTCTTTTTCTTTTGAAATATCTTCAAAAGAAGTGATCACATATTCAAAAACATCATCACTTTTTTCTTTAATTGATTTTATTTGATACCACTTGTCGTTTATTTTCCCAACAAGAGATTCATGACTTGTGTTATTTTTTAGGATAGAAACGAATGGGTATTTTTCAAATCCGATTATTTCATTCAAGTTGTTGTAAATTAAAAACTCAGTAAGAAACTTTTCATCACTCACTTTCTGATTTACAAAAAGCTCATTAAAAGCTGCGTTAGAATACACTTTAGTTACTTTTGAGTCGGTAATCAGAACCGGCAAATTCAAGTTTGATAATATGTATTCGTAATCAATCAATTTTAAAGGTCTGTAGATGATAAACTGTAAGATAATATTTTTGTATCAAAAAAAGTCATTTAATAATCAAGATGATACAACAAAGCAAAGAATAATTTAAATTCGTTTCGTAATTTGGCATTACGAATAAAAAATGAATTAAAAGATGACAAAATTGAATAAACCGGAATTACTCGCTCCGGCAGGAAATTGGACAATGCTTGTGAGTGCCGTTAAAAATGGTGCTGATGCTGTGTATCTCGGAATTGATAAGTTAAACATGCGGGCAAAAGCAAAGAATTTTGAACTTGATAAACTGCATGAAATAGTTGAATACTGTGATCAAAGTAGTGTTGATGTTCACTTAACTCTGAACTCGATCGTATTTGAAGATGACTTGAATCAATTGGACGAAATTATTTTGAAAGCAAAATCAACCGGAGTAGAGTTGATAATCTGCTGGGACATGGCAGTAATTGAAAAATGTATTGAGCATGAAATGCCTTTTTGTGTAAGTACCCAAGCTTCAATCTCTAATTCCCAGTCAGCAAAACTTTACAAAAGATTGGGAGCGCGAAGGGTTGTTTTAGCACGCGAATGTACTTTAGAAAAAATAAAAGAAATAAAGCATAATGCAGATATTGAAGTAGAAACTTTTGTTCACGGTGCAATGTGTGTTGCAGTTAGCGGCAGATGTTTTGTGAGTCACCATATTTTTAACAAAAGTGCAAACCTCGGTGAGTGTGTTCAGCCTTGCAGGCGTGAATTTGAAATACGTGATACGGATGGCGAAAGTACTTTAATTCTTGGTGAAGATTATGTTATGTCTCCAAAAGATCTTTGCACAATTGAGTTTATTGACGATTTGATCGAAGCCGGAATTAACTCATTCAAAATTGAAGGTAGAAAAAGAAGTCCGGAATATGTTGGAAAAGTTGTTTCTGTTTACAGGAAAGCAATTGACCTTTATTTCGAAAATTCTCTGACACCGGAAATAAAATACGAAATGCTGAAAGAATTAGAAAAAGTTTACAACAGGGGGTTTTCTTCAGGATTTTATTTTGGTGAGCCAAGCGGAGATGATTACGCTGTTAAATATGGCAGTCAGGCAACTACACGAAAGACTTACGTCGGAAAAGTTGTGAACTATTATAAAAAGTCGAGTATCGCTCATTTAAAATTAGAAGCTGAGGATTTAAATGTCGGGGACAAAGTTTATTTTATTGGTGAAACAACCGGTGCAGTTGAATCTGACATTACAGAATTGATGGTTGATGAAGAAAATGTATCGACTGCCCCAAAAGGATGCGAAGTTACTTTTCCGTTTGATACAATTTTAAGAAAGAGTGATAAAGTTTATAAAATTGTTGAAGTAACCCAGATTTGAAATCTGGGTGGGCTACAGTTTATAAATTTATCTCGCCCACAGAATATAGAACAGCATTACCTGAAAGGAAAACTCGGTTTCCGTCATATTCAACGATCAATTCCCCGCCACGTTTCGAGACTTGTTTTGCATTCATTTGTTTTTTACCAAGTCGTTCCGCCCAAAACGGAGTTAGTAGAGTGTGCGCAAAACCAGTTACCGGATCTTCGTCAATTCCTGCACTTGGCACAAAATAACGTGATACAAAATCTACATCATCTCCGGGAGCGGTAATAATAATTCCGTCTGAGTGGACATCTTCAAAAGCTCTAAAGTCTGGTTTTATTTCTAAAATTTCTTTTTGAGAATCAAAGATCGCCAAATAAGATTTATTGAAATATAATTCTTTTGGTTCTTTTCCAAGTGCTAATCCGACTTTTTCATTAGTCTCAGTTTTTTGAGGTACGTTTGCCGGGAAGTTCAAAGTAATTAATTCGTCATTTCGTGTGATAATTAATTCGCCGCTTTTCGAATTAAATCTTATTTCTTTGGCATCTTTATCGATAAAATTAAAAATCACAAAAGAGGAAGCCAAAGTTGCGTGTCCACAAAGAGGTACTTCTGTGGTTGGCGTCATCCACCGGATATCGTAACTTTCACCATTTTTAATAAAAAAAACTGTTTCTGATAGATTATTTTCCATTGCAATATTTTGAAGCAATTCTTCCGGCAGCCATTCTGTTAGCGGACAAACCGCGGCCGGATTCCCGCTAAAAACTTTTTTTGTAAATGCATCAACAATATAAATTGGTAGTTTCATTTGATTTCCCCCATTTTATCAAATTCTTGTTTTAATAACCCGTATCTTAAAACGCTGACGTACTTTCCGTTTTGGTATTTTGCTTCTCTTAGTTCTCCTTCAAAAGCAAAACCTAATCCTTCAATAATTTTCTGTGAACGTTTGTTCGTTTCTATAATTTCTGCTTCAAGACGGTGTAAATTCATTCGGTTAAAAGCAAAATTAATTGCTGTTTTGAGGATATTCTTAGCATAACCTTTTCCCTGGTGTTCCTTTTTTAATATCAAACTAAGTTCGGCTTTTCTGTTAAACCACCTTAATCTGCTAAACGAAACTTCGCCAATTATTGCGTCATCTTTTTCAATTTTGAAGGTCATCTTCTCAGGCATTTTTGAAGGATAGGACCGTGTCTCAGACATTTGATCCAAATCTTCTTTATTATATGGAATCGAATCTAAGCTTTTGTCTTCGGATAAAAGTGAGGTAAGTTTTAAATCATCAATTTTAATTTCAATTGGATTCATTTTTGAAATATAGATGTTCATGTAAAAAAGGCACCAGTGCTACAATTACTCCGCCAAGATACAAATCTTTTCTGTCCATTACATCATTTGTGAAATAACCGATAGCTCCGCCTTTTACTTTGGAATTTTCGGTTTTCATAATTTCGTCCATAACGTGGCCAAGTTCTTCTCTTTTAAGTAATCTTTTTGTTACAGGTTTAGGAAGTTCGAAATGTGGAGATGTTCCAAAAGATTTTTTGCCGGATTTATGAATTATACACATACAACCATATGCAAACCATTTGTCAAACGTTTCAGAAATTCCACCTTCAATTCCAACAAAAAAATCGAACCCCAAATTTTCTTTGCCGTCTATTTCCTTTAATCTCTCGGCTCTATTTTCAGCACCTTTGTAAGTTTCTTCACTACTAATTGGCTGTACAGGAACATCAGATGGAACATCAAAGTTCTTAACTTCAACTTCGTCAAAATATTTTAGGAAGCCTTCTTTTGCTGCACTAATTTTTACGGGATTTTTTGAACCGACTAAAATCTTGACCATGATTATTTACCGAAAAACAATTGGAGTGGTTTGTGAATTCGTGCTGCCCAAGCAGCTTCATTGTGTTGAGCTTCTGTATCAAAAAACCAATAGAAATCTTTATTTGGTTGATAACCTTCGGTTAAAAGCACACCTATCATTTCATAAATTCCAGGCTGAATCTGTTCTTCGATTCCGACTCCGCCGTTATCAATATATAATTTTATATTACGTTTTGAGCTGTCTTTATCAAACATCCTTTCGATATAATTAAAGCTGATTCTTTCGTTGCTAACTTTATAAGCCGGAGACATACATATTGCTTTTGAAAATATATCATTGTGCTCCCAAAGAATCATAAAAGAAATCAATCCACCCATTGATGAGCCTCCAACAGCTGTGCTTTCTCTGTCGGTTTTTGTTCGGTAGTTTTCATCAATAAAAGGTTTTACTTTGTTTACAATAAAATTCATGTAAACGTAACCTGTGTCAGTGTAGCTGTAATCAGCATAGCGAGTATCCGAGTTATTTAATCCGACAATAATTATCGGCTCAATCAAATCGGCTTTGATGAGGCTGTCCGCTACTTCATCAATTTGCCAGTCAATTCCGAGTGTGGAGGTTTTGGGATCAAACAGATTTTGAGCATCATGCATGTATAAAACCGGATACTTTACTTCAGTGTTTTCCTCATAACCGGGAGGTAACCAAACTAAAACATCTCTATCGAGTAAACCTATGTAAGAGAAATTTTTGTGATACTTAACAGTCCCGGTAATTTGACCACTGAAACTTGGAGTTACAATTCCCTGATCGCGCCATTTATTTATCTTCGCATAGAATGTAGTGTCAGTGGTGATTTTCAAAACAGAATTTTGCGGAAGAGTTAAGTCGTCATTTAATGCTTCATTGCCCCAGCTGCCTTTTGTAAATTTGAAGTCAATCGTTTTGCCTGCCTCAAATTTTATTTTCTTTTCCCAAGTTGTGTCATTAACTTTTTCAAACTCGACACCGTTTGGTTTCCAGGAACCCAGGTTCTTGTGTCCGCCTGCAATGTAAACTTTTTCAGAATCCGGCAATGCAATCGTTTCAACCAGGAATGTAACTTCTACCATTTTATTTTGTGCAAATATTGTTGAAACTATAAATAAAAGTGAAACTAATAACTTCATTAATAACCTTTCTTGCTTACCAATTCAAAATCTGCTTTTGCCATAATTTTTACAAGTTCACTGAATTTTACTTTTGGCTTCCATCCTAAAACCTTTTCAGCTTTTGAAGGATCACCAATCAATAAATCAACTTCTGTCGGACGATAATACCGTGGTGATACTTCAACTAAAACATCGCCTTTTTTGATTTGATAGTTTTTAGTATCATCAAATTCTTTTACAATTCCTTTTTCATTTTCGTTTTTGCCCTGCCATTCAAGTTCAACACCAAATTCTTTAAACGTTAGATCAGTAAATTCACGTACAGTGTGTGTTTCGCCAGTGGCAATTACAAAATCTTCAGCCTTATCTTGCTGCAAAATTTGCCACATTGCTTCACAATATTCGGGTGCGTATCCCCAGTCGCGTTTAGCATTTAAATTACCAAGTACTAATGTTTTATCAATTCCATGCAAAATTCGTGCGGCTGTTCTAGTGATCTTTCTTGTTACAAATGTTTCACCTCTGCGCGGCGATTCATGATTAAAGAGAATTCCATTACTTGCAAAAATGTCGTATGCTTCACGGTAGTTTACGATTATCCAATAACCATAAAGTTTTGCAACCCCATAAGGCGAACGCGGATAAAATGGTGTGCTTTCAGTTTGCGGTACTTCCTGCACTTTTCCGTAAAGTTCACTTGTCGATGCTTGATAAAATTTAACTTTGTTTAGTCCGGTTTCGCGGATTGCGTCAAGAAATCTAAGTGTACCTAAAGCATCAACTTGTGCTGTGTAGTCCGGAACTTCAAAAGAAACTTTCACGTGGCTTTGTGCTGCCAGGTTATAAATTTCATCAGGTTCAATTTTTTCGAGTAGACGATTTAAATTACTTGTATCAACTAAATCACCGTAATGCAAAAACATTTTTTTATCGTGTATTTCATTATCATTAAATAAATGATCAATTCTTTTTGTATTAAAGGAACTACTCCTTCTAATTATTCCGTGTACTTCGTATCCTTTCTCTAAAAGTATTTCTGTTAGATAACTTCCATCTTGTCCGGTAATTCCTGTTATTAATGCTTTTTTACTCATATCTTTTTTGATTCTCCAAATACCAATTATAAGTTTTTTTAATTCCTTTCTCTAAACTGTAGTTGTGTTTCCATCCAAGATTATGAATGCGGGAAACATCCATCAATTTACGGGGTGTGCCATCAGGCTTCGATAAATCTTGTGTAATTTGACCTTCAAATCCAACAATACTTTTTATTGTATTGGCTAACTCACCAATGCTCAAATCTTCACCGGTACCAATGTTAATTTGCGAGATTTCGTTTTCATATAAATCAGAAGCATTTACATTTTCCAAAAGAAACACAATTGCATCCGCAAGATCGTCTACAAACAAGAATTCTCTTTTTGGTTTTCCTGATCCCCAAACAACAACTTCTTTTTCTTTATTGATTTTTGCTTCGTGGAATTTTCTTATTAGAGCAGGCAAAACGTGTGAAGTTTTCAAATTGAAGTTATCATTTATACCGTAAAGATTTGTCGGCATAGCTGAAAAGA
Source organism: Melioribacteraceae bacterium (assembly GCA_028282005.1). Taxonomy (GTDB): domain Bacteria; phylum Bacteroidota; class Ignavibacteria; order Ignavibacteriales; family Melioribacteraceae; genus JANQIV01. The sequence continues at coordinate 22,483 of JANQIV010000086.1, forward strand.
AATTTGAACCGTACTGTTTGTAATAGTTTTCGCACATTTTGATTCCGGCGATTTTAGCAATCGCATATGGCTCGTTTGTGTATTCTAATGTATCGGTTAGCAAATATTCTTCTTTCAAAGGTTGAGGTGCAAGTTTAGGGTAAATACATGAGCTCCCCAGAAAAATTAATTTATCAACACCACTTTTGTAAGCTGCATGAATAATGTTGGATTGAATCATCAAGTTATCGTAAATGAATTCTGCTCGATAAGTATTATTTGCAAGAATGCCGCCAACCTTTGCCGCAGCCACAATTACTATTTTGGGTTTTTCTTCTTCAAAGAATTTTTCTGTGTCAGCTTGTCTTATTAGATTTAAATCTTCAAGATTACGAGTTACTAAATTCTCATATCCTTTATTTTGTAAGCTCCTTGTGATGGCTGATCCCACCATTCCGGTATGGCCGGCAATATATATTTTTTTATTTTTCATTAATATTTCTCAAAAGGTTTGTATTCCATAATTCTTTCCGGCTTTTTAAGTTCGGTAAAGCCATATTTTTCATATAATCCGTGAGCGTCTTTTGTTGCCAACATCCATCTTCTTAAACCTGCGAGCTCCGCATGACTCATTATTATTTCCATTAGCCATTTTGAAAGCCCTTTTCCTTTGTGCTCTTCTAAAATGAAAACATCTGCAAGATACGCAAAAGTTGAATTATCTGTAATTAATCTTGCAAATCCTATCTGTTCGTTATAATAATATAAACCAAAGCACATTGAATTTTTAATTGATTTCTTAACGATATCAAATGAGATATTTTCTGCCCAATAAGATTTTCTAAGATAGGAATGAATCATTATTGGGTTTAGTTTTTTCTTGTCGGTGCTAATTGTATAGCCCTTGATGTGAAATTCTTTCATATGATTCCCGGATTAGAATTTTATTTGTGAGCAAAGTATACAAATGCTTCACCATGGGTGGAGATAATTTTTTTACGTTGAATATTTATATTGCTAAAGCCAGCTTTTTCTAGCATTAGCAAAAATTCAAATTGCCCGTACCATCTCAGCATTATTTCACCAATCACTGTTTCACTGAGTCTTCCATTTTGGTAAAGTTCGTATTTATAAAGTCCGTTAATAGTTTGTTCGTATAGATTGTTTTTGTTGGAAGCATAAACAAGAAGTTTTTCACCTTGATCATTTCTGCCTTCTCTGCCTTTAACCCAAACACCATCGTTCAATAAATTGTTTTTTTCAAGAGGCGTAAATATATCTAAAACTAAAATACCACCATCAAGTAAATGATCATAAATTTTTCCAAGTGTTAGTTGGGCTTCAGCTCTATCGGAGATTAGTTGGAAAGATCCGCCTGCAACAAATATGGTATTGTATTTTTTTGGTAGGTTTAATTCAACTAAATCCTGCTCATAAATTTCTGAAGATAAGTTAAGTTCTCTAATTTTATTTTTACATTGTTGATTCATTTCTGGGGAAGAATCAACACCATCAATTAATACACCTTCTTTCAATAATTCGGTTAAAATTCTACCTGTACCGCTTGCTAATTCAAGCGCCGGCCCGCCAAATCTTTTTACAACATCCCTGTAGAATTTGATATCATTTTTTTCAGTATGCAAAATAATATCGTACCACTCGGCAACAATCCCGCTATAGTGGGATTTGTTAATGTTATTACCCATATAAAAACAGCCTTAATTCATTCGTAAATCGAAGACTGACTTGGTTGACCTGTTTTTTTGAATATTTAGTTGTCTATTTAATTCCTTCAGAGTTTTAATTTCAGCTTCTGATAAATGCAGTTGATGTTTCAAAAGCATCAAGCCGGAAATAGGCCTCTTTCCGTCAATCTCGTATGTCATTATTTGTTTTCTAAGCTTAAATAATGAGCTTTCCAAATCTGCTAATTTCTTTTTTAATAATGAAATGATTTTGTCTTTGGTCAAGTTTTTATTTAAGAGAAGAGCTACATCAATTTTAGAAATTTCATCTTTTGGTTGTGATAAAAATCCTTCTAAAGTTTCTTTGAGAATTTTTTTCCCATCTTCAGTTAAACAATAAAATGTTTTTTCGGGGAGGTTGCCTAACTTTTCCTTTCTACCTTCTATAAAACCGGATTTATTTAGATTTTTAATTGTAGCATAAACTGTTGAATCTGCAATTGGAAACCAACTTGTTGTCTCAAGATTTTTCAACATCTTGGTAATTTCATACGGGTTTAATTCTTTCTCAGACAGAACACCGAGAATTAGTGCAGATAATTTTGATAGCATTACTTAATTATAGTTTTTAGTGGTGGAGTGATTTTAAAATAACGGAAGATACTCCCAAAGTCAATCTGAAGATAATAAATTCTTTAAAATAGTTTTATCAGTAACTAATTCTTCAAAAGAATTATTCACAAAATTGATATTATCATTTAGAGATAAATAATTAGTTTTTAGTTCGTATTCTTTTTTTGGATTAATTACACAAATTTCTTTTCCGTCATTTATGTGTTTCTTCAAAAGAGCCTTAATGTGAACATCAGCATTAGAAAGAGAGTAACCTATAAATACGATTTTATTTGCAATTCTAATTTCGCGTGAAGCTTCATTATTTAGTTGTGATAGAATTGGATTATTCCAATTTTTTACAAACGATGGAGGCATAATTAAGGTTTGTAATTCAGTTCCATCTATAGGACAAACATATTCGTATTCTTCTCCGTCGGGGTATTTTATTCCAATGAGTTTTCCATGTTCTAAATCTATTTTACGGTCCCAAGTAGTCAATAAAACTTGATTGCAGCAATTGCAATATTTCCAGTTAAGACTGCCATGAACTTTTATTACTTTAAATGAAACCGGATCAATAAATTCTGAGGATTTAATTGGACCTCTTGGATTTATCCAGAAATTGAACTCTTTTAAATTCTCTCCCTTTTCATAATTCATTAAATGAGTGCAGTAATCAATAAATCCGATTTTTTTTTTATGAAACGGAACAAAAGAATGTTCTAAGAGGGTGTCATAATTTAATGTAATTATAGACACATTTCTATTTTCATCAATTATTGTTTCCCAAAAATCGTGATAGTATTTTGAGGGTTTATCAGTTTCTATATTTACAATGTGATGAATAAGTTTTATAAGATATTCTCTCACTTCAACAAGCTTAGTGTTTGTGTAATATGAATTTAAGCTTTCGCTTTGTTGAATGAAATAATCCAGGAATCCAAAAACTGCCTCAAGTTGTGGGTAAACTTCATCTTTCGGATAAAAATGAAAATTTTCATTTATGAATTTTAAAACTTCGCTACCAATCAGTGAATTTTTAATTTCATTATCATCTTTGGATAAAATCATGGGAAGTATATGCTTTTGAAGTGGTACCCCATCAGGATGAGATGCACCTGCTCCTAAAATAAATACAACATCCCGGGTAGAATTATATTCTAGAAATTTCATATAGAAAGATAAAAAATGCTTGTGAAATCTATTATCACAGAAAAGAGTTTAACATAAAGAAAATACTAAAAAACTACTTTGTCAATTCGAGAAGAATTAATTTCTTTCCTTTTTCATTCTTTGTATTAGTTGGCTTGTAAGCCAATTCAAAGATAGTAGATTTTTTAATGTAAGCTTTATATTTCATTTCAGCAGTTTTAAACTCTTGGTCTAAATCACCGCCTTTAAGTGCAATAAGGTAAGCTTTATCTTTTATTAGCGGAATTGAATATCTAAACAAGATTATTAATGGAACAGTAGCCCTGCTAACAACAAGATCAAATTTATTAGCATATTTTTCTTTGAACTCATCGCTTTCAACTCGCGTGTTTTCTGCTTTTACGTTGCTAAGTTTAAGGTTATCGATAAACTCACGAACAGCATCAATTTTTTTGGATGTTGAATCGACTAAGATTCCTTTCATTAGCGGTTTCATAATTGCTAAAGGAATACCAGGCAATCCTCCACCTGTACCGATATCCAAAAATCTAGAAACTTTATCGGGCAAATATTCAACGATAAGCGATGATATAAAAACATGGTTCTCAATGATTTGCTCAATGTCTTTTCTTGAGATTAAATTGATTGCTTCATTTTTTTCTGTTAAAAGTTTTGCGTAATGTGCAAGTCGTTCAAGCTGGTAAATGTCCGGGTTAAGACTGTTATCCCAAAAGAACTTTTTGAGTTCGCGTAGGTAAAGTTCTTGTTTATCCAAAAAATCCCTCAGATTAGTTTTTCAAATATACTAATAAAATTGAAATGTCGGAAGGAGAAACACCCGAAATTCGTGATGCTTGTCCTATTGAGCGCGGTTTTATTTTGTTAAGCTTCTCTCTACCTTCCAAAGAAATGGTTTTGATGTTCTTGAAATCAAAATTATCCGGGATTTTCACCTTCTCCAACTTAGCCATTTTCTCAATCATCTCATGCTGCCGAATTATATATCCTTCATACTTTATTTCTATTTCAACCTGCTCTAAAGCTTTATCATGTTGCAATAATTCCTCTGCAATTGGGTATTCATCTTTATTGATTTTTTCAACTATCTCTCTTAAACTAACATGAGGACGCTTTGCAATTTTGTAAACTGTTTCAGAATTATTCATTGGCGAAGTACCGGCTTTTTCGAGTACAGTGTTTATAACATTAGGTTTCAACCTTATTTCAGAGAATTCTTTTTTAGATTCCTCAATCAATCTTTCTTTTTCAATTAATACATCGATCATATTTTTTTCGATCAGACCAATATCAAAGGCTTTCTTCATTAACCTTCTATCAGCATTATCTTGACGTAAAATCAATCTGTGCTCGGCACGAGATGTAAACATCCTGTAAGGCTCATTAGTAGATTTTCCAACTAGGTCGTCGATTAAAACACCTATGTAAGCATCGCTTCTGTCTAAAGTGAACTCTCCCCTATTCTGGATTTTGAGTGCTGCATTTATTCCCGCTATCAAACCTTGTGCTGCAGCTTCTTCATATCCGGAAGTACCGTTTATTTGCCCGGCAAAATAAAGTCCTTCAACTGACTTTGTTTCAAGTGTTAAATCAACTTGGAATGGCGGAAAATAATCGTATTCAACTGCGTAAGCCGGACGGATCATCTCTGCGTTTTCTAACCCTTTGATGTGACTAATTGCCTCTACTTGAATTTCTACAGGTAAAGAAGAAGAAAAACCGTTTAAATAAATTTGGTCATCATTCAAACCTTCAGGTTCAATAAACAATTGATGCCTTGGCTTATCTGAAAATCTAACAATTTTATCTTCAATTGAAGGACAATATCTTGGTCCGGCTCCGTTGATTAATCCCGTGAACATAGGTGATCTTGAAAAACCTTTTTCTAGAATTCTATGCACTTTTTCATCAGTGTAGGTAATATGGCAACTTATTTGTGGTAAAAATGGAAACTTAGTTATGTCTGTTCTTAATGAAAATGGTTCCGGATTTTCGTCTCCGGGCTGTTCTTCTAAAACATCAAAATCTATTGTATCTTTCTTAAGTCTTGGTGGAGTTCCTGTTTTAAGCCTGCCAAATTGAAAACCAAGATCAACTAAAGAAGCAGTTAATCCGGTTGCCGGTTGCTCACCAAATCTTCCACCTTCAGTTGCGTTGAGTCCAGTATGCATCAATCCGTTTAAAAAAGTGCCTGAACATACAACTAATGCTTTACAATTTATGTCATTCCCGGATTTTGTTTTAACTCCGACTATCTTTTTGTCTTCAACGATTACTCCAATGATTGCATCTTCTACAACTTCAACACCTTCAGTTCCGTTTACAACTCTTACTGCTTCTTGCGAATAAAGTTCTCTATCTGACTGACATCTACCTGCCCAAACCGCCGGACCTTTTGATTTATTTAGTATCTTAAATTGAATACCGGTTTTATCTGCAATCAAACCCATTGCACCGCCAAGGCAGTCAATCTCGTGTACCAAATGACCTTTGGCACTTCCACCAATTGCGGGGTTGCATGACATTCTGCCGATTGCATTTTTGTCCATTGTTACCATTCCGACAGAGCAGCCGAGTTTTGCTCCAGCCACAGCCGCTTCTATACCAGCGTGTCCACCACCAACAATAATTATATCAAAATACTTCATTTATACCTTTCTTGTTTCACGTGAAACATGCCCGTGAATCGGACAATTATAATTTGAAAAACGTTTCACGTGGAACATACTTACTTTCCAATACAAAATTTTGAGAAAATATTATTCAGAATATCATCAGTTGTTACTTTACCAATAATTTCTCCCAACGCACTTTCAGCAGTTCTCAAATCAACAGAGATGAATTCTCCTGTCATCCCATTTTCAATGGATTCAATACTATTTTCCAAAGCCAATTTAGCTTTTTCGAGAGCATTAGCGTGTCTAATATTTGTTACCAAAGATGATTTTTCAGTAAAAATATTCGTTCCGATAGACTTTTCCTTGAGCCTTTCAAATAATTCTTCAATTCCTTCGCCAGTTAATGCTGAAACCTTAACATCACTATTTCTTGTAATCTCGTGCGATAAATCTATTTTATTCATTAAAATAATTATCTTCTCTTTGCTTGTTAATTCCAATAACTGATTATACAACTCAACAGAAAATCCACTAATTACATCATTAATAAAAATTACGACGTCAGCATTTTTAACTACTTCCCTGCTTCTTATCACACCTTCCTTTTCTATCAAATCGTCAGTCAGTCTTATTCCGGCAGTATCGTAAATTCTAAACAAAAATCCGTCAATAGAAATTTCCTCACGAATTACGTCCCTTGTTGTTCCAGGAATCTCACTAACAATTGCGCGGCTTTCTTTCAAAAGTAAATTCATCAAGGAAGATTTCCCCACATTCGGTATTCCAACAAGTGCAACGTTGATCCCGTCTCTGATTACGCGGCCGTATTCAAAACTCTTTAACAGTTTTTCAATTTCAGAAATAACTGAGATAATATTTCCTTTTATCTTGTCTAACGACATAAACTCAACATCTTCTTCTGCAAAATCCAATTCCAACTCAATTAGCGAAGATGTATTAATCAGCATTTCGCGAAGTGAATTTACATGTTTTGAAAGTAATCCGTCAAGTTGATTACGTGCACCTTTAAGCGATGCCTCGGTTCTGGAATTAATCACATCTGCAACAGCTTCAGCCTGAATCAAATCCAGCTTGCCGTTTAAGAATGCCCTTTTTGTAAATTCTCCCGGCTCAGCTAAACGAACGTCAAGTTCAACAAGTTCATTAATTATTTTTGTTGTGATGTATGGATTACCGTGTGTACTAATCTCAATAGCATCTTCACCGGTAAAAGAGTTTGGATTTTTGAAAACCGAAACCAAAACATCATCAATTACATCTTTTCCCTTTTCAATTTTGCCGTAGTGAATTTTATGAGACTCGCTGTCCTTTAATTTCAATTTACCATCAAACAGTTCATCAACAGCTGATATACTTTTATCGCCGCTAACTCTGATTACAGAGATTGCCCCAACTCCGGCTGGAGTTGCAAGTGCAACTATTGTGTCATTATCTGAAGGTAAAAAATAATCCATTATATTTTAATTTTTTAATATTTAATTTCAATATTCCAGAAAAAGATAGCTTTAAAGTTAATTGAATATTTTATATTTTACAACTATTAAATTGATGATACAAATGGATTTGTAAATAAAGACTAAAGCTTCATTACTATATGAAGAATGGAGATAAACATGGCGAAAGTAAAACATAGAGTTGGCATTAGAGGATCAGTTGAAAACATATATCAAAGTTTGACTTCGAACAAAGGGTTAGAAGGCTGGTGGGCGTCATCTACTTCAGGGAAAATCAAAATTGATCAAAATATCGATCTCACATTTTCCGGGCTTGCAACCCTGAGTTGCAAATATAAAAAATTGGAATCAAACAAAATTATTCAGATGGAGTGCATTTCTGGCCCTGGTCCGTGGCAGGGGTCGGAACTTCTTTTGAATTGGATTCGTCGGATGATCAAGTATTTTTAACTCTCACTCATCAAAATGATAATTCAAGCGAGGATGATTTTCTATACTTCAGTACTAAGTGGCCGATATACCTATTAAGCTTGCGCGACCTAGTAGAAACTGGAAGCGGTCGCCCGTATCCGCATGATATTAAAATACAAGTTGATGATTAATTTGACAACCCGACTGCTTTAATTCTGAATCGTAAAAACATTATAACCTGAATCGATAAGGCGTTTTATTTCTTTACCGTCTTTTACAATCGTTAAATGGAACGGAGTATTGCACTTAACTTCGAATTGTGTCTTGCCGGACAAGGGTGTGCAAATCAAATCTACTTTTTCTTTTTTGAAATTTAGATTTCTAATTCCATGTTTGTCGGTTCTGTTTATCCGCCAGGTAATTTTATTTTCGCTGCTGTTTAATTCAACCCCGATAATATTTTCAATCAGCATTGCAATTGGGCCTAGCCCGGACCAGCCGACAAAATCCTGCCGCGAATAAAAAGTATCATCCCAACGAGTTGCGGGAGTCATAAATTCCGGCGAGTAGCATTCCCATATAGTTTTGTAAGCGTCTGCGTATCTTTCTTCAAAAGCTATTTTATCTTCGTCCGGGTTGAAGTTATAATAAATGTCTGAAATATTTTTAACATGGTTTTCTGCTATTGCATATGCTATATCGTTATACCCGTAATTCTGCAAACCTTTCACAACCATATAATTTGTCGGGGCCCAAACACCGCCAAGCCAGTAATGGCCGGACGAATCATAATCAGGATCATCAGCTGATAAAGTCGGAACAAGATGCAGCCTCCAAAATTCTTCCGGGTTTGTTAAATGATTGATCATCCCTTCTACATTTACATCATCAGCAACCGACGAAATCAAAGTCCAGAAACTTCCTATATGTTTTATATTATTTGGTATTCCTTCTCTGGAAACATCATAATAAAACGTGGTTTCACTATCCCAGCTATATCTATTTATTGCCTCTTTCAAATCTTTATGTTTCATAAAATAATCTGAAGCAGTTTTAAGCTCGCCAACAACCGACGCAATTTCCGCGATTGATTTTGCAGCTAAAGCCTGCTGGGAAGACATATCTATCCAGCCGCCTTTAGTAACACCCTCGCGCGGAGTATTATCCATACCGCTTCCCAAAGGAGTGTTATAATATAAACTATCGAGTTCCGGAACTGACATTTTTCTTTCAATCCACTCGTAATATAAAATCAACTTTGGAAGCACGTCTTTCAATCTCGAATCATCGCCAGTAAGTTCGTAATAACGCCACTCTAGCCATGCGAATAAAGGCGGGTTGATCATTGGTTCGTCAATGTTAGGCGGTTGAGCAATTAAACCATCCTTTTCCCAATAGACTCTTTGAATATAGCCATCTTCAGTTTGTTTTAAATAAAAGTTATCAAGCGACTGCATCGCGGGAAAAGCATCCGGCGCATACATTGCAAATGCCGCCATAAAATTTGTATCCCACTGATAAATGAGCTCGTTAAAACCCTCGTCAATATATTTTTTTACAAAACCGTTTTGCTTTGTACCTCTCGCTATTTTATTCCAGCACATTTGCCATGCTGAATAATATAAATCGACCCATTCTGGGTTATCAGTTAAAATAGGTCTGGGAAGTTTGAATTTCGGAAGCTTCCTTTTGCTTGATTTTCTTTGCGGTGCGGGAGGTTCGCCTACTTTTATAATGGAATTAAAATTATCCCCGCCGTCGTTAACTTTCCAGTCGTTGCCGGGATCGGGAATCCATTCTCCATCAACAATAAATTTATAATAGTAATATCCCGGTTTTAGAGGAATACCGATTTGCCAGCTTCCCTCAGAATTTTTCAACCGGTATTCTTCGCTATACCAATTATTAAAAGAGCCCGCAACAAAAACATTCTTCGCAGTGTTTGAATAAAATTTAAAACTTACTATTTCCAAATTAGATTGGGCATTTACGCTAATGAAGAAAGAAAAAATAATTGCCAGTGTCTTATAAATTTTGATATTCATGATGTTACCCGCGCAAAGAAACTTTTGAAATTATTTCTTGTAATATGCTTAAATTTAATTCATCGAAATATATTATCGGAGATTAATGTATGGCATTTAATTTTAATAAGCTAACGATTAAGGCACAGGAAACGATTCAGAATGCTGTTGAGATAGCGCAGAATTATAACAATCAAATTGTTGAACCGGAACACATTTTTGCGGCAATGATGCAGGATACTTCGAGTACTACTGTATCGATAATTCAAAAAGCCGGAGCAAATTTAAATCAGATAAAAATTAAGATAAATGAATTCCTGGAGAAGTTACCGAAGGTTTCTGGAGCGGGCGTTGGTAATCAGCAGTTATCAATGAACAGTGCAAAACTTTTAGATCAGGCATCGGAAGAGGCAAAGCAGTTAAAGGATGAGTACGTTTCACTTGAACATATTTTATTGGCTTTTACCGAGGACAAAACTAAGATCGGGAAACTGTTATCTGAAAATGGAATTAATAAAAATATAATTTTGACAGTGTTAAAGGATGTGCGCGGAAATCAAAGAGTTACCTCCCAAAATCCCGAGGACACTTATCAAGCCCTTAAAAAATACGGGCGTGACTTAAACGAACTTGCAAAGGCTAATAAACTTGATCCGGTTATCGGACGTGATGAAGAAATACGAAGGGTACTGCAAGTACTTTCCCGTAGAACAAAAAATAACCCGGTTTTAATTGGTGAGCCGGGCGTTGGTAAAACAGCTATTGCCGAAGGGCTTGCACACAGAATTGTTTCAGGCGATGTGCCGGAAAATTTAAAGACCAAAAAGATTGTTGCTTTGGATATGGGTGCGCTTGTTGCGGGCACTCAATTTAGAGGACAATTTGAAGAACGTTTGAAATCCGTTGTAAAAGAAGTGCAGCAGTCCGAAGGTGAAATAATTTTATTCATTGACGAACTTCATCAATTGGTTGGTGCGGGAAAAACAGATGGAGCAATGGATGCGGCGAATATTCTCAAGCCCGCATTGGCAAGGGGTGAACTGCATGCCGTCGGTGCAACAACTTTAAATGAGTATAAAAAATATATAGAAAAAGATGCTGCGCTTGAAAGAAGATTTCAACCTGTACTTGTTTTACAGCCGAATGAAGAAGACGCAATTTCAATTCTTCGCGGATTGAAAGAGAGATACGAAGTTCATCACGGTGTTCGAATAACCGACGGTGCAATTGTCGCGGCAGTGCAGTTATCGAACAGATACATTTCAGACAGATTCCTTCCCGACAAAGCGATTGATTTGATTGACGAAGCAGCTTCCAAAATAAGAATTGAAATTGATTCAATGCCGGAGGAACTTGACGTAGTTGAAAGAAAAATAAAACAGCTCGAAATAGAAAAAGAAGCACTTAAAAGGGAGAAAGACGAAGATTCCGTAAAACGGCTTGACGAGCTGCAGAAGGAATTGAGTAATTTAAATGAAGAGCGGACTCAATTAAAATCAAA